>CALRUG020000103.1:0-11611 GCA_943371295.1 Synechococcus sp. UW140
CGTTTAAGTTGTAACGATGAGGAACACGTAGATTTCCAAACCATTGTACAGGATGTATTCTTAGGAAATATCCCTTACATGACTCCGCGTGGTACTTTTGTAATTAACGGTGCAGAACGCGTGGTTGTTTCTCAGCTACATCGTTCTCCAGGCGTGTTCTTTGGACAGTCTGTTCACCCGAACGGTACAAAAATTTACTCTGCTCGTGTGATTCCTTTCAAAGGTGCATGGATGGAGTTTGCTACCGATATCAATAACGTAATGTATGCGTACATTGACCGTAAGAAGAAATTCCCGGTAACAACTTTGTTGCGTTCTATTGGCTTTGAAACGGATAAAGACATTCTAGAATTATTTGGAATGGCTGATGAAGTTAAAGCCGATAAAAAATCATTAGCTAACCAAGTGGGAAGAAAATTAGCTGCACGTGTTTTAAGAACATGGGTAGAAGATTTCGTGGATGAAGATACTGGTGAAGTAGTGAGCATTGAGCGTAACGAAATCGTTATGGAACGTGATACTGTTTTGGATGAAGAAGCGATTGCTACCATTATTGAAATGGAAGTGAAGAGCGTATTTATTCAGAAAGAAGACGTTGGTGGCGATTATGCAATCATTTACAATACTTTAAATAAAGATACTTCTAACAGTGAATTAGAAGCGGTTCAGCATATCTATCGCCAATTGCGTGGTGCTGATGCTCCTGATAATGAAACTGCGCGTGGTATTATTGATAAGTTATTCTTTAGCGATAAGCGTTATGATTTAGGAGAAGTTGGTCGTTACAAAATCAACAGAAAACTAGGTCTTGAATATCCTTTAACTAAAAAGGTATTAACGAAGCAAGATATTATTGAAATCATTAAGTACTTGGTTCGTTTAACCAACGCTAAAGCGGAGATTGACGATATTGATCACTTGAGCAATCGTCGTGTTCGTACAGTAGGAGAGCAATTGTATGCACAATTCGGTGTTGGTTTGGCCAGAATGGCTCGTACCATCCGTGAGCGTATGAACGTTCGTGACAATGAAGTATTTACCCCAGTAGATTTGATTAATGCAAGAACCTTAAGTTCTGTAATCAACTCATTCTTTGGTACTTCTCAATTGTCTCAGTTCTTAGATCAAACCAATCCTTTGAGTGAGATCACGCACAAGCGTCGTATCTCCGCACTAGGACCAGGTGGTTTGAGTAGAGAGCGTGCTGGTTTTGAGGTTCGTGACGTACACTATTCTCACTACGGTCGTTTATGTACTATTGAAACTCCTGAAGGTCCAAACATTGGATTGATTTCTACTTTATGCGTTCACGCTGCTATCAACGATATGGGCTTCATTGAAACCCCTTACCGTAAAGTAGAGAGCGGTAAAGTAAACATGAAAGAATTAACTTTCTTAAGTGCAGAAGAAGAAGATTCAGCTAAGATTGCACAAAGCAATGCTCCGTTGAATGAGAAGGGTGAATTTGCAGAAGACAAAGTTGTTTCTCGTCAAACTGGTGATTTCCCTATTCTAGATAAAGAAGAAGTGGAGTATATGGACGTTGCTCCAAACCAAATTGTTGGTTTGAGTGCATCGCTTATTCCTTTCTTAGAGCATGATGATGCCAACCGTGCGTTGATGGGATCTAACATGCAACGTCAAGCCGTTCCTTTGATTGTACCTGAAGTTCCAATTGTTGGTACTGGTTTAGAAGGAAAAGCTGCGCGTGATGCACGTATCCAAATTCACGCTGAAGGCAATGGTATTGTTGAGTTTGTTGATGCAAACGAAATTCATGTTCGCTACGATAGAAATGATTTAGATCGTTTGGTAAGCTTTAACGATGACTTACAAGTTTATAAATTAACTAAGTTCATCAAAACAAACCAAGCTACTTGTATCAACCTTAACCCTGCTGTAAAGAAAGGCCAGAAAGTGAAGAAAGGTGATTTCTTAACTGAAGGTTATGCAACCAAAGATGGTGAATTGGCTTTAGGTCGTAACCTACAAGTGGCTTTCATGCCATGGAAGGGCTACAACTTTGAAGATGCGATTGTAATCAGCGAAAAAGTAGTAAGAGAAGATTTATTTACTTCTGTACATATTGATGAATACGAACTTGAAGTTCGTGATACCAAATTAGGAGAAGAAGAATTGACTCCAGATATTCCAAACGTTTCTGAGGAAGCTACTAAGGATTTGGATGAAAATGGTATCATTCGTATTGGTGCAACTATTAAAGAGGGTGATATCTTAATTGGAAAAATCACGCCAAAAGGCGAGTCTGATCCAACCCCAGAAGAAAAACTATTGCGTGCCATTTTTGGAGACAAAGCTGGAGATGCAAAAGATGCTTCTTTAAAAGCACCAAACGGTACTGAAGGTGTTGTTATTGATAAGAAATTATTCCAGCGTGCTAAGAAAGATAAGAACGGTAAGATTCGTGAAAAAGCATTGCTAGAAAAAGTTGAAAAAGTGCATCAGCAAAATGTTGAAGCCATTAAAGAATTGTTGTTAGATAAGTTACAAACTTTATTGAAAGACAAGGCTTCTACTGGTGTAAGCAACAACTTTGGTGAAATGTTAATTGGCAAAGGAGCGAAGTTTAATCAAAAGAACTTAAGCACCATTGATTACCAAAACGTGAATCCTTTGGGTTGGACTGGTGATGCAAAAACCGATGACCAAATCAACACTTTATTACACAACTATAGCATTAAGTTTAACGAAGAGCTAGGAAGATACAAGCGCGAGAAATTCAATATCTCAATTGGAGATGAATTACCTGCTGGTGTATTAAAACTTGCTAAAGTTTACTTAGCTGTTAAGCGTAAGTTGAAAGTGGGTGATAAGATGGCAGGACGTCACGGTAACAAAGGTATTGTGGCTAAAATTGTACGTGCAGAAGATATGCCATTCATGGAAGATGGAACACCGGTTGACATTGTGTTGAATCCATTAGGGGTACCTTCTCGTATGAACCTTGGTCAGATTTATGAAACCATTTTAGGATGGACCGGTAAGCGTTTGGGTGTGCGTTTTGCAACTCCAATTTTTGACGGTGCTTCTACAGATCAAATTGAACAATATTGTAAAGATGCTGGCATTCCTAGAAACGGTCATACTTACTTGTATGATGGTGAAACTGGAGAGCGCTTCCACCAGAAAGCAACGGTAGGTGTAATCTATATGATTAAACTACACCATATGGTGGACGACAAAATGCACGCACGTTCAATTGGACCATATAGCTTAATTACACAACAACCGTTGGGTGGTAAAGCACAGTTTGGTGGTCAGCGTTTTGGTGAGATGGAGGTTTGGGCATTGGAAGCATATGGTGCCGCAAATATCCTGCAAGAATTATTGACCTTGAAGTCTGATGATATCATCGGACGTGCGAAGACCTACGAGGCCATCGTTAAAGGGGAAAATATTCCTAGAGCAGGTGTTCCTGAATCATTCAATGTACTGGTGCATGAACTGAGAGGTCTTGGTTTAGATCTTAAGTTCGATTAACAAAAACAATTCAAATTCTCAACCGCGATATGGCAATCAAAAGAGAAAACAAACAGCGTCCAACTTTTTCACAGATCACCATTAGTTTGGCATCCCCAGACAGTATTCTGGAAAGAAGCTTTGGCGAAGTATTGAAACCTGAAACCATTAACTACCGTACGTATAAGCCTGAACGTGATGGCTTATTCTGCGAAAGAATCTTCGGACCTGTAAAAGATTACGAGTGTGCTTGTGGAAAGTACAAGCGTATTCGTTACAAGGGTATCGTATGTGATCGTTGTGGTGTGGAAGTAACTGAAAAGAAAGTGCGTCGTGAACGCATGGGTCATATTAAACTAGTAGTACCTGTAGTACATATTTGGTATTTCAAGAGTTTACCAAACAAAATTGGTTACTTACTTGGAATGAGTTCTAAGAAATTAGAAACCATTATTTATTATGAGCGCTATGTAGTAATACAAGGTGGTATCAAAGAAAATCTAAACATGGGTGATCTTCTTACTGAAGAAGAATACCTTGATTTGATTGATGGTTTACCAAAAGACAACCAATACCTACCTGATGAAGATCCACAAAAATTCATTGCTAAAATGGGTGCTGAAGCAGTTCATGCCCTTTTAGAAAGAATTGATTTGGATGAATTAAGTTTCTCATTGCGTAATGCAGCAGCAACTGAAACTTCTCAACAACGTAAAGCAGATGCCCTTAAGCGTTTGAGCGTTGTAGAATCTTTCCGTGATGCAAGCACAAGAATTACCAACCGCCCAGAGTGGATGGTAATGCAGTATATTCCTGTTATTCCACCAGAATTACGTCCATTGGTTCCATTGGATGGTGGCCGTTTTGCCTCTTCTGATTTGAATGATTTATATCGCCGTGTGATCATTCGTAACAACCGTTTAAAACGTTTGTTAGAGATTAAAGCACCTGAAGTGATTTTACGTAATGAGAAGAGAATGTTGCAAGAAGCAATCGACTCTTTGTTCGACAACTCACGTAAGTCTAATGCGGTTAAAGCTGAAGGTGGTCGTGCGTTGAAATCATTATCTGATGTATTGAAAGGTAAACAAGGTCGTTTCCGTCAGAACTTATTGGGTAAGCGTGTTGACTACTCTGGTCGTTCTGTAATTGTGGTAGGACCTGAATTGAAAATACATGAGTGTGGTTTGCCTAAAGACATGGCTGCAGAATTATTTAAGCCATTTGTTATTCGTAAATTGATTGAAAGAGGTATTGTAAAAACCGTTAAATCTGCTAAGAAATTAGTGGATCGCAAAGAAGCGGTTATTTGGGATATCCTCGAGAATATATTAAAGGGTCACCCGGTTATGTTAAACCGTGCCCCTACACTTCACCGTCTGTCTATTCAGGCATTCCAGCCTAAATTAGTAGAAGGTAAAGCCATTCAACTTCACCCATTGGTTACTTCTTCATTCAACGCCGACTTTGATGGTGACCAAATGGCTGTGCACGTTCCATTAAGCAATGCTGCTATTTTGGAAGCACAATTGTTGATGCTTTCTTCTCACAATATTTTGAACCCACAGAATGGTACGCCTATTACCCTTCCTTCTCAGGACATGGTACTTGGATTGTATTATATCACTAAGGGTAGAAAGTCTACAGAAACCGAGACCATCAAGGGACAGGGAATGGCTTTCTATAGCATGGATGAAGTAATCATTGCTTACAATGAAAACCGTGTAGACTTACACGCGAACATTAAGGTTAAAACCAATGTGCGTGAGAAAGGAGTATTGGTTAAGAAATTAATTGATACTACAGTAGGTCGTGTATTATTTAACCAACACGTACCACACGAAGTTGGATTTGTAAATGCTTTATTAACTAAGAAAAGCTTAAGAGAAATCATTGGTGATATCATCAAGATTACTGATGTTCCTAAAACAGCTAAATTCTTGGATGATATTAAGACACTAGGATTCCGCATGGCATTCCGTGGTGGATTGAGCTTTAGCGTGAACGACTTAATTGTTCCTGAAATCAGAAACGAATTATTAGAAAGCGCAAAATCAGAAGTTGAAGAAGTTTGGGAAAGCTACAATATGGGTTTAATTACCAATAATGAGCGTTATAACCAAGTTATTGATATCTGGGGTAGAGTGGATATGAAGATCACCGAGTCATTAATCCGTGAAATGACCATTGATAACCAAGGTTTCAACTCAGTATTTATGATGTTGGATTCAGGTGCTCGTGGTAGTAAAACACAGGTTAAGCAGTTGGTGGGTATTCGTGGTCTAATGGCTAAACCTCGTAAGAGTGGTAGTTCTGGTTCTGAAGTAATTGAGAATCCAATTCTTTCTAACTTTAAAGGTGGATTGAACGTATTAGATTACTTTATCTCTACACACGGTGCCCGTAAAGGTTTGGCGGATACGGCACTTAAAACGGCAGATGCGGGTTACTTAACTCGTCGTTTGGTTGACGTTTCTCAAGACGTAGTTATTTCTGAAGAAGATTGTGGAACACTTCGAGGTATTGCAACCAGTGCATTAAAAGACAACGAAGATGTTATTGAGCCACTAGCAGATAGAATTGAAGGTCGTACATCATTGCATAATGTGTACCATCCTATTACCGAAGAATTAATCATTTTAGCTGGGGAAGAAATTTCTTCTGATGTAGCTAAATTAATTGAAGAAGTTGGTATTGAAACCGTTGAAATTCGCTCTGTACTTACCTGCGAAAGCAAACGTGGAGTATGTGTGAAATGTTATGGTAAAAACTTGGCAACAGGTTACCTAGCACAGCGTGGTGATGCAGTAGGTATTATTGCTGCACAGTCAATTGGTGAACCAGGTACTCAGTTAACACTTCGTACCTTCCACGTGGGTGGTGTTGCCGGATCTGCTTCAATTGAATCTACCTTACAAGCTAAGTTTGATGGTACTATTCAGTTTGATGGTTTAAGAACGGTTGATACAGTAAACAATGATGGCTCTAAGTCTAAGATTGTAATTGGTCGTACAGGTGAAGTAAGAATCATGGACGTGAAGAACGACCGTTTGATGATTACTAACAACGTTCCTTATGGTGCAACCTTAAATGTAAAAGATGGCGCTCAAGTTAAAAAAGGAGATGTTATCTGTACATGGGATCCGTTCAACAACGTAATTGTTGCGGAAACATTGGGTAATATCAAGTTTGAAAATATCTTAGATGGTATCACTTATCGTGATGAATCTGATGAGCAAACTGGTCACCGTGAGAAAGTGGTTATTGAAACCAAAGACAAGACCAAGATTCCAACCATTATTGTAGAAGGAAAAGATATTAAGCAATATAACTTACCAGTTGGTTCTCATATTGGGGTAGAAGAAGGAGACGAAGTAAAAGCAGGTCAAGTATTAGTGAAGATTCCACGTATCTTAGGAAAACTAAGAGATATTACTGGAGGTCTTCCACGTGTAACTGAATTGTTTGAAGCTCGTAATCCTGGAAACCCTGCAATCGTTTGTGAAATTGATGGAGTAGTATCATTCGGTAACGTGAAGCGCGGTAATCGTGAGATTATTGTTGAGTCTCGTGACGGTATGGTTAAGAAATACTTGGTTCCATTGACTCGCCAAATCTTGGTTCAAGATGGAGACTTTGTAAAAGCGGGTACGCCAATGTCTGATGGTCAAACTGCTCCTGCTGATATCTTGGCTATTAAAGGGCCATTTGCAGTACAAGAGTATGTGGTGAATGAAATTCAGGAAGTGTACCGTTTACAAGGGGTAAAAATCAATGACAAGCACGTTGAAGTGATTGTGCGTCAGATGATGAAGAAAGTGGAAATTGTAGACGCTGGAGATACTAAATTCTTAGAGGAGGACCTTGAAGATCGCTTCGACTTTATAGAAGAGAACGATAGAATCTACGATAAGAAAGTAGTAACCAATGCTGGTGAAAGCGCTAAGATGAAAGCTGGTCAAATTATCACATTGCGTGAATTGAGAGAAGAGAACTCTATCTTAAGACGTGCTGATAAACAACTAGTAGAAGTAAGAGATGCTAAACCTGCAACTGCAAGACCAGTATTATTGGGTATCACCAAAGCTTCTTTGGGTGTTCAAAGCTGGATCTCTGCTGCTTCATTCCAGGAAACAACTAAAGTATTGAGTCAGGCTGCCATCCAAGGTAAAACAGATGCCATGCTTGGTCTAAAAGAAAACGTTATCACTGGTCATTTAATTCCTGCCGGTTCCGGACAAAAAGAGTTCGAGAATATGATTGTAGGAAGTAAAGAAGAATATGAAGTATTGGCAACTACCAGAGAAGCGATGAGCTTTGATGATGAAGAATAATCATTCATAGATTAAATATTAAAAAGTAGGAAGCGTAAGCTTCCTACTTTTTTACTGAATAGCCCTTTGTAATTAAAACCGACTTATTTAAGAAAAACTTTACTCAAATGAAAAATTTTATAACTGGATTAAGCCTTGCAACAGCTATTGGTGTTGCTGTATTATTTTATTTACATTTTTCTGGTAGCAAGTCTCCTGCTGTTTCAACAGGCAGTACAGTTAGTGCAGCTGCTGGCGGATTTAAAATTGCCTATTTTGAATCAGATTCTATCCAAAACAACTTTGAATATTTCAAAGAAATTCGTTCTGCACTTCAGGTAAAAGATCAGGCAAATGCCAAACAATTGAATGAGTTGAAAAACGTATTTACCAATAAATACCAAGAGTTACAACGCGTTGGACAAAATCTTTCTCAAGCCGAATTGGCCAGCAAGCAACAAGAATTGGTACAAATGGAACGTACTTATCAAGGTAAAGAACAGATGATGGCGCAAGAAATGCAAGATGAGAGTTTCAAAAAATTACAAGATGTAAAAAAGAAGATTGAAGACTATTTGAAGGAGTACAATAAAGACAAAGGCTATGCCTATATCTTTTCAAGTGCACCTGAGTTCATGTATCTGAAAGATAGCGCCTTTAATATTACCGATGATTTAGTGAAAGGATTAAATAAGTTGTATCCTAAGAAGCCATAATGGTTCAATCATATTTATTATCTTCATTCCCGCCTCTTCAAAACAGAGGCGGGATTTTTTATGGCAGAAACCACTACTTCATTTAAACCCACTTTGGGATTGCTAGACGCTACTATGTTGGTAGCAGGTAGTATGATTGGGTCAGGAATATTCATTGTAAGCGCAGATATTACTCGGAATGTGGGTAGTGCTGGATGGTTAATAGCCGTTTGGTTATTAACTGGTTTTATGACTTTGACTGCTGCCTTAAGTTACGGTGAGTTGAGCGCTATGTTTCCCAAAGCAGGCGGACAGTATGTTTATTTAAAAGAATCCTACAATAAACTAACAGGATTTTTATACGGTTGGAGTTTTTTCTCTGTTATTCAAACCGGTACCATTGCTGCAGTAGGAGTAGCTTTCTGCAAATTCGCGGCATACTTTTTTCCTTTTTTAGAAATGAATGAGTCAGATGTTTTGTTTTTGTTAGGACCATTCAAAATTTACCCGGCACAGTTTGTTTCTATTTTCATCATTGTATTGCTTACTTATATTAATACAAGAGGTGTTCAAGGTGGTAAAATGATTCAAACCGTTTTTACCGTAACAAAATTGCTTTCTTTATTTGGATTGATTGTTTTTGGATTTATCCTTGGAGCAAGTGCCGAAGTGTGGAATGCAAATTGGACAGATGCTTGGACCATGAAGTCTATGACCAAAGGAACCGGAGAATTATCTGCTTCCATTATTGCACCAGTATTGGGTGCAGGAGCACTGGGGGCAATTGCCGCTTCAATGGTAGGATCAATATTTAGTAGCGATGCTTGGAATAATGTAACTTTTATTGCGGGCGAAATCAAGAATCCTCAAAAGAATATTGGGCTGAGTTTATTTTTAGGAACATTGATTGTTACCCTTATTTATGTTTCAGCCAATGTGATGTATCTAAGTGTTCTTCCACTAGATCAAATCGCTTTTGCTGAGTCTGATCGAGTAGCTGTTACAGCTTCTAAAATTATATTTGGAGGCATTGGCACATATATTATTGCTGCAATGATTATGGTTTCAACATTCGGTTGTAACAATGGATTAATACTTGCAGGAGCTAGAGTATATTATACCATGGCTCAAGACGGATTATTCTTTAAGAAAGCAGGAACCTTGAATAAAAATGCAGTTCCAGAGTGGGCTTTATGGGCTCAGTGTATAGTGGCGTCTTTGTTATGTTTAAGTGGGAAATATGGAGACTTATTAGATATGGTATCTTTTATTGTAGTGATATTTTATGTACTTACGATTGCAGGTATATTTATTCTACGTAAAACCAAGCCTGATTTACCAAGACCTTATAAAGCTATTGGGTATCCTATATTGCCAGCTATTTATATGTTGATGGGAATTAGTTTTTGTGTGCTATTAATTATTTATAAACCTCAATTTACTTGGCCTGGGTTAATAATTACTTTGCTCGGTATACCTTTGTATTATATTGCTGTTCGTAATGCAAAAAAATAACAGATGAATTTTGATCAGTTGTTTACTAGTTTCAAGAATACCCAAGTTTTAATTGTGGGGGATGTAATGCTAGATACTTATTGGTGGGGCAATGTAGATCGAATCTCTCCAGAAGCACCAGTTCCAGTAGTTGCATTAAAGAAAAAGGAATATCGAGTGGGAGGTGCAGCTAATGTTGCTCTTAACACAGCGTCGTTGGGAGCAAATACAGCCATTATTTCCATCATTGGAGAAGATGCTGATGGAGATCAGTTGATTCAATTAATGGAACAGAATGGAATTAATACGGCTAATATTATTCGTTCCGCTGATCGCATTACTACCAATAAAATGCGTATCATGGGCAGGAATCAGCAAATGATGCGACTTGATGCAGAAATGGTCAATGATATCAGTCAACCATTAGAAATTCAATTATTAAATAGGGTTGAAAATTTTATAGAGAAGCATAAACCTGCTGTGTTAATTTTTGAAGATTACAATAAGGGTGTACTTACCCAAGAGTTGATTACTGCTATAACTACCCTTTGTAATAAGCACCAGATTTTTACCGCGGTTGATCCAAAGAAAAAAAATTTTCTTTCGTATAAAGACGTAACACTATTCAAACCTAATTTAAAGGAAGTAAAAGACGGCCTCAATATTCATATTGATCAAACCAGTTTGGAGAAAATGCAACATGTTCATCAGGTACTGAAAGAAATATTGGGGCATCATATTTCTCTGATAACATTATCTGAAAATGGGGTGTTCTATCAAAAAGAAAATATTGCATCCATAATACCTACCCATATCAGGAATATAGCTGATGTAAGCGGCGCAGGGGACACTGTAATTGCAGTGGCATCATTGGTATATGCTGCAACACAAAATATACAGTTAGCTGCTGAAATGGCCAATATAGCAGGAGGTTTGGTATGCGAGGAAGTGGGTACCGTTGCGATTAATCAAACTAGATTATTAGAAGAATGTAAGGCATTATTAAGTGCCAATAACTAATCTTCATAGGTGTTTTACGTTCTCTTATAAAGTGTAATTAGTGATTCGTTATTAAATCTGAATGAATCTTTAATTCTATCTAATGTCTGTTAATATAATTTAGAATCTTTTTGCCTCCTTAATTTTTACTTTCGTACCTAAATTAATTTCAATGTCGAACTTTACTATAGTAATACATGGAGGTGCTGGCACCATATTGAAAGAAGATATGACGCCTTCTTTGGAACAGGCATATTCAGAAGTATTGCAAGAAGCATTAGATAAAAGCTATATTGTTTTAGAAAAAGGTGGAACTGCGGTGAATGCAGTTAAAGCAGCGTTGATTGTATTGGAAGACAATGTATTATTTAATGCAGGTAAAGGATCTGTTTTTACCAAGAAGGGTGTTCAAGAAATGGACGCAGCTATTATGGATGGTTCAAACTTGGCTGCTGGAGCAGTGTGTGGCGTTCGTAATGTGCGTAATCCAATTGAATTGGCTTCTGAAGTAATGCTTCATAGTAATCATGTTTTTTTAAGTGGAAAGGGCGCAAATGATTTTGCAATTAAACAAGGGGTTAAATTGGAACCAGATGAATATTTTTTCTCTCAGTTCAGGTATGATCAATG
>CALRUG020000104.1:0-11529 GCA_943371295.1 Synechococcus sp. UW140
CAGGTGTGCATATAGATTACAATTGCAATGATATCATTATACAATACAATGTGAGTGCAAATAATGCAGGAGGCTTTTGTGAAATACTAGGCAATAATTACAATTGTGCTTATCGATATAATATCAGTATTAATGATGGTTATAGAGTAAAAGGAGAAAACGGCGCTTTCCAAGAAGGCAAAATATTTTGGCTAAGTGGGTATGTGGGTGATCAAAAGAAAAATACTGGACCATATAATAGTTACTTCTATAACAATACCATATATGTTGCTAAAAATATTACTCCTAAGATAGCAGCAAGTAGTAGTGCTGATGGGGTCTTGATTGCAAATAATATTTTCTATTTTGAATCAGCCGCTCAAACAGTAGCAGGCGATCAAAAGCAAAAAGAAATAGATGCAGATGGAATACCTAATGTGGTATTTAATAATAATCTTTTTTTACGAGC
Organism: Synechococcus sp. UW140; assembly: GCA_943371295.1. Taxonomy (GTDB): domain Bacteria; phylum Bacteroidota; class Bacteroidia; order Chitinophagales; family Chitinophagaceae; genus Sediminibacterium. The sequence continues at coordinate 449 of CALRUG020000104.1, forward strand.
GAATAATTGGCCAAGTGATTTTCCTTTTAAAGATGCACAGCCTTTTTACGGAAATCCAGCTTTTAAAAATAAGGGGGGGGCTCAAATAAATGACTATCTACCACTCAATATTGATTTGATAAAAAACAAGGGCATTATAATCCCTCAAATTCCTGGAGACTCAATTGGTTTAAAACTTGGGTTAAAAGTGGATAAAGATATTTTGGGTAATAACATTACAGACCAACCCGATATGGGGGCTATTGAGTTACCTGAGACAAATAAGTCAAATCCAAATGTTGTCTTGATTGTTACGGATGACCATGGATATGCCGATGTGGGTTTCAACGGATCTAAAGAAATTCCTACACCTAATATTGACCGGATAGCTAAAAATGGAGTGGTATTTACACAAGGATATGTTAGTTTTTCAGTTTGTGCACCTAGTAGAGCAGGTTTAATAACAGGTAGATACCAAGATCGTTTTGGGTATAGTCGAAATCCTTTGTATAGGCCATTTGATGACAACATTGGCTTGCCATTGAGCGAACAAACATTACCAGAATACTTACAACAGCTTGGATACAATACCATGGGTATTGGAAAATGGCATTTAGGCGTTCATGAACAATTTAGGCCTTGGAATAGAGGGTTTAATCAGTTCTTTGGTTTCTTAGGTGGAGGTCACCGCTATTTCCCTTCAGAGTACACAATTAACTATCAGGATAGTGCAACCAATGAAGCAGAAAGCTACCGAACTAAATTAGCTAGAAATGAAGTAGTGGTTGAAGAAACAGATTATTTAACAGATGCATTATCCAGAGAAGCAGTACAATACATTGAAAAAAATAAATCACAGCCCTTCTTTTTATATCTCGCTTACAATGCACCACATGCACCTTTGCAAGCTTCACAAAAGTATCTGAGTAGGTTTAGTCATATACAAGATGTTAAGCGCAGAACTTATGCAGCCATGGTTAGTGCAGTAGATGACGGTATAGGTTCAGTTTTAAATAAATTAGAAGAATTAAAAATCTCAGAAAATACCATTGTTGTTTTCATTTCCGATAATGGAGGACCTGAAGCTGACAATGGCAGTAACAATGGTATCTTAAGGGAGGGAAAAGGTACTTTGTTTGAAGGAGGAATAAGGGTGCCCTTTGCCATGCTGTGGCCTAAAAAAATACAACCCAATACCAAATACAATCAACCAGTTATTTCATTGGATATTTTTGCAACGGTTGCTGCCAGCATTCCATCCTCTCCCAAAACTAAAAATCAATTGGATGGAGTAAATCTAATACCCTTTCTGAATAACTCACAAGTGGGCGTACCCCATGATTATCTTTTTTGGAGGCAGTTTGGTCCCAAAAACTATGCAGTCTTACATCATACCGGTATGAAAGAAGTAGTTCTACGTGATACTACTTTTCAACTGTATGATTTAAAAAATGATATCGGCGAGGGGAAAAATATACTAAGCCAACAAAAACAATGGTTAAATATTTTTGAGACGCAAAGAAAAAAATGGGAAAGTCAAACTATTGCCCCCATTTTTCTAGGATTAAGTCAAGAAGCAGAATACAATCAATTGAAAAAAAATCAAAAAAATAAATAATCGAAATGCATGGGTTTAAAAATAGATTAAAGCACCTGAGGGTACTCGCTTTTGTGTTGTTGGGTATTCTTTTAATAGGAGCTGTTTCTTTTAAACAAAAGTCCGCATCAAATCTTCCAAATATTATTGTAATATTAATTGATGATGCAGGGTATGCAGATTTTGGATTCATGGGATCAAAAGACCTACAAACCCCCAACTTAGATTTACTTGCAAGTACCTCAGTTATATTTTCTGATGCTCATGTGAGTGCTACCGTTTGTAGTCCTTCAAGAGCAGGGTTGCTAACGGGAAAATACCAACAAAGATTTGGCTATGAATGCAATGAGGGAGAAGGGTATACCGGCATGGATACTGCACAGGTAATTTTACCTAAACTATTAAAATCACAAGGATATAAAACAGCAGCTTTTGGTAAATGGCATGTCGGATTTAATACCAATCAACATCCACTAGCTAAAGGGTTTGATTATTATTATGGATTTTTAAGTGGAGGTAGAAGTTATTTTTACCAACCGAATAAAGATGATCGAGCCGGTTCTAAAAATGCATTACTTGAGAATCACCAACAAGTTCGTTTTGATGGGTATTTAACGGATGTGCTAGGAAACAAAGCAGTAGAATATATTCAAGAAAATAAACATCAACCTTTTTTTATGTATTGGGCGCCTAATGCGGTTCATACACCAATGGAAGCCAGTGAAGCTGATATGCAAAAATTTGCCAATCATCCTAGGCAAAAGTTAGCAGCAATGACATTTGCGCTAGACAGAGCAGTTGGGAATATAGTAAATGAATTGAAACGACAAGGTGTTTTTGAGAATACGCTGTTCTTTTTTCTAAGTGATAATGGAGGTGCACATAATAATCAATCTATCAATCTTCCTTTAAAAGGATTTAAAGGGAATAAGTTTGAAGCAGGACACCGAATTCCTTTTTTAGTAAGTTGGCCTAAACAATTCCAACACCAAAAATATAATGGCTTAAGTTCTTCTTTAGATATTGTTCCAACAGCGTTAGAAGCAGCTAGTATAAACATATTAAATACAAAGGGATTGGACGGGGTGAGTTTGATGCCATTTTTGAAAAATAAAAAAACAACTGCCCCACACGAATTATTAGTTTGGAGAAAAGATGCTGAAGCGGCTGTTCGATATCGCCAGTTTAAACTAATACATGTTAAAGGGTTGGAGGATCGATTGTATAACTTAAAAAATGATCCCGGTGAAACCAAGGATATACGTAATACTGAACATGCCATCTATGCTAAACTAAAAACGCAGTTATTGAATTGGGAAAAGGATAAAATGAAACCCATTTGGCGTGAAGGGGCAATCTGGGATACTATTACGTTGATGATTCATGATGATTTAATGAATAATCGAAAAGTGAGGGTTGCTGATCCACAACAATTAGAAAAATTTCGTAATCCAAAAAGTAACTAAGATGCAAAAGAAAAAACAGCATTTAAATATAAAACTAGGGCTAAGCTATTTTTTACTCATACTACTATTTGTTTTGCTATTAATATTTCTTTAGATTGTACGGTAGAACTAACGATTAATTAAGATAAAATTGTTCTTCAGGGTTACAATATCCTTTTACTTGCTGCTTTTGATGGGTTTAAACCAATTGGGTTTTTCTCAACAAGCTAGCTCATTTATTAGTATAACTGATGGACTAGTTAATAACGAAGTTACTTCGATCATTCATGATAAAAATGGATTCATCTGGTTTGGAACAAGGGGAGGATTACAGCGCTTTGATGGCTATCAAATGAAACTACTCAACAACGAATTTGGAAGAGGTAGTAATTTGTTAAGTCAATCAATTGAAGTGCTGCAAAACGGTAAACAGAATACCATCTGGATTGGAACAAAATCTGGTGGATTAAGTGGGTTTAATATTAAGTCTGGCACAATCACCAATTATGAAAATAATAATCAAAATAGTGTCCGCTTTAACTCCGATTATATCTTATCTATTTTAGATACTGATGCAGATAAATTATTCATTGGAACTTGGAAGGGTTTTCAGTATTTAAATAAAGCAACCGGAAAGTTTAATGTACTTAGTACTGTTTGGAAAACTTTTGATATTCAATCAGATGACAAAAATGGATATTGGTTGGCTACTAATAGTGGGTTGCGTCATATCAATCCTCAATTAGAAAATGATTATACCATTCATTTTGGCATTCCAGATATAAATATTACTTCAATTGTAAAAGATGAACAATTGAATTGTTTATGGTTAGGAACATGGAATCATGGGATGTATCAATTGAACTTGACTACCAAGGAATTTAAAAACTATCGTCAGAAAGTAGGAGCTCCTAATTCACTCAGTTCAAATAATACCTATCGCTTATTCTTAGATAGCAAAGGCAGTTTATGGGTAGGAACATGGGGAGGTGGTTTAAATAAATTTGATAGAATAACGAATACATTCGATCAGATTCAATTAAATATTCCAGGACTTTATACCAAAGACAATCAAATTATCCTAACCATACATGAAGACCCCTCTGGTTTATTATGGGTTGGAACAGATGGAGCAGGAGTTTTTAAATTTGATTTAAAGCAGAAAAAATTTAGCAATATCGGGTACGATAATCAGAAAAAATCATTTCTTGAAAGTACACATGTGCTTTCCGTATTTGTTGACCCATTTAATAAAATCTGGTTGGGGACTAAAGGAGGTGGAATTCAATATTCAAGCAATTGGAAAACTTTTGAAAAAGTCAAAATTTCTGAAACAACATCTTCTAACCAATTGCGGCAACTTTATGAAAGTCGGTCTTTTCTACAAGATGGAAATAATTTATGGGTAGCAACAAGTAATGGCTTAGTAAGATTGATTAATCAACCCAATAAAGCTTTAGTGTCAGATGTTTATACACCCATATTAAATGATAGTAATTCAATTGGCGGGAAGAAAATTAATGTAGTTGTTAAAGATCATTCTGGAAGAGTCTGGATTGGTACGCAAGAGAATGGGCTCAGTTATATTGCTGGTTATAATCAAAATGGCCAACCCATTTTTAAAAACTATCAACCGGCATATGGAGTTAAAGGCGCATTGCAAAATGAGCGAATTAGCAGTCTATTGGTTGATTCTAAAAAAAGACTTTGGGTAGGAACCTATAAGGGGTTACACTTATTTCAACCAGAGACCAATCAATTTCAAGTTTTTACGCAAAATGATGGGAAGCAAAACACAATTAGCGACAATACCATTTTGTGTTTATCTGAAGATAAATTTGGGAATATCTGGGCAGGTACGCAAAATGGATTAAATAAAATTACTGGTGTTATAAATGAATCGCTTAATGTAAAAGCCTTCACTACCAAACAAGGTTTGCCAAGTGATTATATTCATGCAGTCATACCAGATAATCATGGACATATTTGGGTAAGTACCAATAAAGGTTTAATTCGTTACAATCAATTCACCAATACATTTGCTGTATTCGATAAAAGAGACGGTGTACAATCAATTGTTTTCTCCGAAAATGCTTCATTTGTTGATGCGAAGGGACAGTTCTTCTTTGGTGGATTAGAAGGGCTCACTTATTTTTTTCCTGATAGTATAAAAATAAATAAGTTCAATCCACCCATCTATTTTACCAACTTATCTATTAATAATAACTCCTATGAGTTTGGCTCTAGTAATACAGATAGTTCCTTCTTAAAAAAGCCGCTTTATGAAACCAATGAAATAACATTCAATTATAAAGAGAATATCTTTTCATTGGAGTTTGCGGCTTTAGATTACCATGCCCCTGATAAGAATGAATATATGTATAAGTTAGAGGGTTTTAATAATGATTGGGTTTATTCTGGAAATAATCGATTGGTGTCGTTTACCAATTTAGCACCCGGAACTTATCAATTAAAAGTAAAAGCTACCAATAGCGATAAAACATGGAATCCTAATGTTCATGAGTTAACAATTCATATTTTACCACCACCGTGGAAAACTTGGTGGGCTTATTGTCTTTATACAGCAGTTTTTATATTCTTACTCTGGTTAACTAGACATTTGGGTTTAAGGCAAGTAGCACTTAAAAACCAATTGACATTAAGTCAATTTGAACGGATACAAGAAAATAAACTATCAGATTTTAAAGAGCGTTTATTTACCAATATCTCCCATGAATTTAGAACTCCACTGACACTTATCTTAGGTCCTTTAGATGATTTACTACAACGCAAAAAATTAGAGCTGACTGTAGAAAAAAGTTTAAGGCTAGTGCAGAAACAGTCAAAAAGAATGTTGCGGATGGTGAATCAATTATTAGACTTCCAAAAAGCAGAAGCTGGAAGTTTGAAACTTTCACTTCAACCTGGAGAAATCGTTTCTTTCTGCCATGATATTTATCTTCTATTTATGGATGAAGCGAATAGAAGAAATATTGTATATCAGTTTGCTTCAAAGGAAAAATACTTGTCATTTAATTTTGACCATAATAAATTAGAAATAATTGTATATAATATTCTTTCTAATGCATTTAAATTCACTCCAAATGGCGGAAGTATTCAATTTTCAGTCCAAAAGCATGCAAATAATCAATGTAAAATAATCATAGCAGACACTGGAAAGGGAATTCCACCCCAAGAGTTAGATAAGATATTTGAGCGTTTCTATAGAGGTAGGGAAGAAGACGCAACTACCATTTCAGGAACAGGTATCGGCCTTTCATTTGTAAAAGAACTCACTCAATTACATGGGGGAACTATTGTAGCTGAAAGTGATGGTGCCAATGGAAGTATATTCACAGTTGTCTTACCTTCAATAGCTGTAACCGATGCTTTGCTCAATGCTTCTGTAGATGCCATGCATCAAGCAAATCAACAAAACGATACCAATTTAAACTACGATTATATGAATGAAGAAATAGATCAGATGGGTCAAGATCAACCAATCATTCTTGTGGTTGAAGATGAAACTGATATGCTACAATACGTTTATGAAATTCTATCACCAACTTTCAAAGTAGTAACTGCTACAAATGGAAAAGAAGGAATAGAAAAAGCATTTGAAACTATCCCAGATTTAATAGTGAGTGATGTGATGATGCCAGAAGTAGACGGTATAGAATTGTGTAGAAAATTAAAGTCTGATAAAGATACTTCTCATATCCCTATTATATTGTTGACCGCTTTGTCAGATATGGAGCATCATGTTCAAGGAATCAGGGAAGGGGCAGATGTTTACTTGCCTAAGCCATTTAATTCTCAGTTGTTATTGGTTCATATTCATAATTTAATTAACTCGAGAAATACGCTGAAGGAATTGTATGCTAAAAAAATATTTTTGGGTACAGGAAATTTTGAAATAAAAACTTTTGAGGAAGAGTTTCTAGTTAAGTTGATGAAACTAGTTGAAGAGAATATTTCTAATAGTAATTTTAATAATGATGATTTAGCCAATCTCATGTTTATGAGTAGGTCTACTTTTTATAGAAAATTGAAAGCTGTTACTGGGATGTCGGGAAACGAATTCATCAGAACGGCTCGATTAAATTTTTCGGCTAAGTTATTGGAAAGTGGAAACTATTCTGTAACTGAAGCAGCATTTGAATCAGGATTTAACGATATAAAATATTTTAGAAAAAGATTTCATGACCAATTTGGGGTGAACCCTTCTGATTATAGAAAATAGTATTTCATTTTTTCTGTTTGCCACGTTTGTACCCCTTTTTTGGGAAAAAATAATTGCTCTATTAAGATAATTTAGCAAGTTACAGTATAACAAACATTTTAAATAAGCTTTATGTATACAAGAGGACATCGCTTTTTACTATTTGCAATTTGCCTATTCTTTTTTGTGAATACGCAAGCGCAAACGACAAGTAAGCCCAATATCATTTTAATTTATACAGACGATTTAGGATATGGCGATGTAAGTGCATATGGCACTGCTGCAATTAAAACCCCTAATATTGATCGACTTGCAAAAAACGGTGTAAGGTTCACCAATGCACATGCTACTTCTGCCACATGTACACCGTCACGATTCTCTTTGTTAACAGGAAAATATGCATGGCGTAAGCAAGGAACAGGAATTGCACCAGGTGATGCAACTTTATTAATTCCCGTGACAACCACTACGTTGCCTGGGATGTTGCAAAAAGGAGGTTATAACACAGCTGTTATTGGCAAATGGCATCTAGGTTTGGGAGACGAAAAAGGTGCAGATTGGAATGGTAAAATTGACCCAGGACCTCTTGAGATTGGATTTAATTATTCTTTTCTGATTCCAGCAACAGGCGATAGGGTTCCTTGTGTATTTGTAGAAAATCATAACGTTGTTAATCTAGATAAGAACGATCCAATAAAAGTAAGCTATAAAGAGCCGCTAGATTTGAATGCTCCAACTGGAAAGAAAAATCCTGAGCTATTAAAATTGCACCCTTCTCATGGGCATGATATGACCATTGTTAATGGAATTAGTAGAATTGGATATATGACTGGAGGGAATGCTGCACTTTGGAAAGATGAAGATTTTGCCAATATATTGGTTCAAAAAGCAACAACCTATATTGCCCAACAAAAGTCAAAGCCATTTTTTCTTTATTTCTCTACTCATGATATTCATGTACCTAGAATTGCAAATGAACGTTTCGTAGGAAAAAGTGGAATGGGACCAAGGGGGGATGTTTTATTACAATTAGATTGGACGGTTGGACAAATTGAAGCCGTACTCAAGAAGAATGGATTGCTTGAAAATACCCTTATTATTTTTACAAGTGATAATGGACAAGTTATTGACGATGGCTACAAAGACGATGCTGTTGAAAAATTAGGAACTCATAAACCAAATGGGATTTTTAGAGGTGGTAAGTATAGTGCTTTTGAAGCTGGAACAAGAGTACCATTTATTGTAAGTTGGCCTGCAAAAGTAAAAGCGGGTAAAGTGAATGACGCCTTATTTAGTCAGGTTGATTTATATGCAAGTTTAGCAAATATGGTTGGAGTATCCATAAACGAAGGTCAAGCACAAGACAGCAAGAATGCTTTACCTATTTTATTAAACCAAAGTACACAGTCTAGAGAATTTTTAGTAGAACAGTCACTCAATTCTACTTTGTCTTTATTGGTGGGTAACTGGAAATACATTGAACCATCAAAAGGGCCCAAAATAAATAAAGATACCAATACAGAATTGGGCAATTTACCTGAGCCACAATTGTATAACTTAGCAGATGATCCAGGGGAAACCAAAAACCTTGCATCAGTTTATCCAGAAAAGGTAAACGAAATGAAAATTAAGTTAGAACAAATTAAACAAAAGTAATTGGATGCAAACTAAATTGTATGGATTCGTTATTTGCATATGGGTATTTTTATTGAGTTGTAATAGTAGTAATCCAGATTCTAATACTGCTCAGCAAAAAGATACAGCCCATGCTTGTATGCAAGTGCCTCAACGATTTGGAACTTCAACCGATTCAACCATTGCTTTTGGTGGGGATAGTTCTTATGCAAATATGGTATTGATTCCAGGGGGAAGTTTTGAAATGGGCGGAGACAATGATCAAGCTGCAGAAGATGAATATCCTAAACACAAAGTAACTGTTGCGTCATTTTACATGGATATTACTGAAGTGACCAATGCTCAATTTCAACAATTTATAAACGCTACAGGTTATATCACCACTGCGGAAAGAAAACCCAATTGGGAAGAGTTAAAGAAAACAGTACCGCCCGGCACTCCAAAACCAGCTGATAGTTTATTAGTAGCTGCTTCATTGGTTTTTAAACAAAGTACTGGTCCAGTTAATTTAAATGACTATAATCAATGGTGGAGTTGGGTGAATGGCGCTAATTGGAAGCATCCACAAGGGCCAGGCAGTTCTATAAAAGGGAAAGAAAATTATCCTGTTGTGCATGTTAGTTGGGATGATGCTATGGCCTATTGTAAATGGGCTGGAAAAAGATTGCCGACAGAAGCAGAATGGGAATTTGCAGCAAGAGGTGGACGAATTAATCAAATTTATCCTTGGGGCAATGAGCCTGTTAATCAAGGAAAGCCTAAAACAAATAGTTGGGAAGGAAATTTCCCCTATTACAATGAGCAGAAAGATGGGTATCTAAAATATGCTCCAGTAAAAATGTTTGGATGTAATAATTACGGGTTATTTGATATGGCAGGTAATGTATGGGAATGGTGCAGTGATTGGTATCATCATGATTATTATAAGACCATTGCAAAAACCAATAGCCTTAATCCTTCAGGACCAAATAAAAGTTTTGATCCGCAAGATCCTTATACACCCAAAAAAGTTTTACGCGGTGGAAGCTTCTTGTGTAATGATGCTTACTGCAGTGGCTATCGTGTAGCAAGAAGAATGAAGAGTAGTCCTGACACAGGACTAGAACATACTGGTTTTAGGTGTGTTCGTGATGTTACAAAGCCATAGATTACTTGATAAAATAGAATTTATGTTTAAAAAAATGTTCACCATTTTTTTCTTATTGCTATGCATTATTAATGTAAATGCACAAAAGAAAAATGCTGCGCCCAATATTATTGTAATATTAGCTGACGATTTGGGATGGGCGGATTTAAGTAGTTATGGAAGCAGTTTTTACGAAACTCCTTATTTAGATCAATTGGCAAAGAATGGAATTAGATTTACAAACGCATATGCAACAAGTCCTGTTTGTAGTCCTACAAGGGCAAGTTTAATGACTGGGAAATATCCAACCAAAACAGGAGTTACTGATTGGATTCCAGGTAGAAGTGAAGATGGAAAAATTAGAGCTTACGAAAAAATTAAAACACCACCCACTTCTTTTCAATTGGCATTAGAGGAAAAAACAATTGCGGAATTTGCTTTAGAAAATGGGTATCAAACTTTTTTTGCTGGCAAATGGCATTTGGGTGAAGAAGAAAAATACTGGCCTCAATATCAAGGATTTCAAACCAATATTGGAGGATGGAGTAAAGGCTCCCCAACAGGAAGAATAAATGATAGTACTGGGGGCTTTTTTTCACCATATAAAAATCCTCAATTATCAGACGGACCATCGGGGGAATATTTAACCGACCGATTAACCAATGAGTGCATACAATTTTTAGAGAAGAAATCGGATAAGCCTTTTTTCTTAATGTATTCCATGTATGCCGTACACAATCCATTGCAAGCTCCTAAAGCTTTAATTCAAAAATACCAGGCTAAGCAAAAACAGTTGGGTTTAAACGACCAACAAAGATTTGCAAAAGACGAAGAATGGATGAAGCCAGAAGCTGGATGGAAAAGAAGATTGGTTCAAGATAATTCTGTGTATGCAGCAATGATAGAAAACATGGATTGGAACATTGGTAGGTTATTGGATAAAATCAAATCACTGCATCTTGATGAAAATACTATTATTGTTTTCACTTCTGATAATGGCGGATTGAGTACAGCAGAAGGCAGCAATACTGTAAATGGTCCATTCAGGGCTGGAAAAGGTTGGTTGTATGAAGGAGG
>CALRUG020000105.1:0-11477 GCA_943371295.1 Synechococcus sp. UW140
ATTCTAGCTTGAATAGTAGCGAATTGATTTTCAACAGTAGGAGTAACAGTAAAGCTATTAACAGCAGTTAATACATAAGTGTCATAATCTAAATCGTACTTATTAAATGCTGTATTTAATGCACCTGTAGAGGCAACTAAATTGCTTAAGAATGCATTGATATTAGGTATAACTCGCAATTGGTTTGCGGTATAAGTTATTGCATAGTTAGAAGCAGTGAAAGTACCACCAGTTGCAAGACTAGGCATAACAACTCCTAAATTAAGACCTAATGGATCGGGAGCAGCAGCACCTAAGCCGTAAGTCATAGTAACAGATCCAATGGTTTCTCCATTTTGTAAACCAGTAGCTGTGAATTGGGTAACACCAGTTGCAGGTGTTGGTATTACTTCACCATGGTATTTACGAACTGAATCAGCTGTAATTGTTAAAGGAGCAGCTGTAATATCAGCAGTTAAACCAGTAGGCTGAGCAACGGTATAGTTACCAGCAGCAGAACCAGAAATTGTATATCCAGTAACAGTAACAGGTTTTGCAACACCAACAGTTGCAGTTGCAAAAGAAGCAACAGCAGTACCACCTAATGTTACATCAGCAACATCTGCAGTTTCAACACCCACTAGAGCGGCAGTTCCTGTAAGTGTAGCAGGAGTAAGACCGTTATACACTTTATTTGAAGCTGTTAAACCAGAGATGGTTAAACCTTTAGCAGTGATATCAGCAATTAAACCGGTAGGTTGAGCAACTGTGTAGTTGCCAGCAGCTATACCAGATATGGTGTAGCCAGTAACTGTTACAGGTTTAGCAGCACCAATAGTTGCAGTTCCAAAAGAAGCAACAGCAGTACCACCCAATGTTACATCAGCAACATCTGCAGCTTCAACACCAACTAAAGCAGCTGTTCCAGTTAAGGTAGCAGCAGTAGTAGCGTTGTAAACTTTATTGTCGGCAGTTAAACCAGAAATAGTTAAACCTTTTGCAGTAATATCAGCAGTTAAACCAGTAGGTTGAGCAACTGTATAGTTACCAGCAGCAGTACCAGAAATTGAGTAACCTGTAACAGTTACCGTTTTAGCAATACCCACAAGTGCATCAGCAAAAGTAGAAACAGCAGTTCCACCTAATGTAACGTTAGCTACATCACCAGCTTCAACACCTACTAAAGCAGCAGTACCAGTTAAGGTTGCAGCATTTGTTGCATTATATACTTTATTACTTGCAGTTAAACCAGAAATGGTTAAACCTTTAGCAGTGATGTCTGCAGATAATCCAGTTGGTTGAGCTAAAGAGTAGTTTGCAGCAGCAGTACCAGAAATTGAGTAACCAGTAACAGTTACGGCAATACCAGATCCAACATTTGCAGATGCAAAAGAGGCAGATGCAGAACCACCTAAAGTTACGTTAGCAAGATCAGCAGTTTCAACACCTACTAAAGCAGCAGTACCAGTTAAGGTAGCAGCAGTAGTTGCGTTATATACTTTGTTAGCAGCAGTTAAACCAGAGATGGTTAAACCTTTAGCAGTGATGTCAGCAGTTAAACCTGCAGGCTGAGATAATGAATAGTTAGCAGCAGCAGAACCAGAGATAGAGTATCCAGTAACAGTCACGGCAATACCAGTTCCAACATTTGCAGATGCAAATGTTGCAGATGCAGAACCACCTAAAGTTACGTTAGCAAGATCAGCAGTTTCAACACCAACTAAAGCAGCAGTACCAGTTAAGGTAGCAGCAGTTGTTGCATTATATACTTTATTACTTGCAGTTAAACCAGAAATGGTTAGTCCTTTAGTATTAACAGTACTTGTTGGAATAGCAACTGTATTATTTGTTGCGCCTTCAGCTAAAGTAATATTACCTCCAGTAACGCTTCCAGCATTAATACCACTCGGCATTAAAACGTAAATTGTTACAGCAGGCGTCACGTCTCCTGATCCATCAGTATTTACAACAACTGAAGATCCAAAACCACTTCCTGAAGTCAAAGAAACTTGGAAATTAGTAGGAGCAGTAATTGTAACAGGAGAAGAAGCTGTTAATCCTGTTGCAGTGAAGGTAAAAGTCTGTTCGCTAGAAGCAGATCCATATGTTGCAGTGAATGCAGTAATAGAACCACTTGGTGTAATTTGAGCAATCAAATTAAAACCTGATAACAACAGAAAAAGGGGCATCAAAATTTTGAGTAAAATTTTTGATTTCATGAGCCTAGTTTTTGTTTAAAATAATCATATCAAATAATTAGTGCGTTCAAAAAAACCAGGAAAGAGTTTAGGGGATACGGATTACTGGTATAAAAAGAACACAGATATGAATATAAAAGTAGTTAAACATTTCTAAAAATTGTAATCAATTCCTCATTTGGTATCAAAAAATCAGTATTTCCCAATTTGGGAATTATGTTTTAAAGTTAGACTAGTCTTGTCATAGTATGAGAATAATTAATTCGTTTTGAGTCAGTGTTGTTGCTCTAATATTTGTAAAAATGTAAATTATTCATTATCAATCTATTAAAATTTTATACTCGTTATGTTTTTCGATAAAGTCATTCTTAGAAAATGATATTATCCAAATAAATATTATTGTATTGCCAATAAAAATGTGGATAACTTTTTTAAGGTTTTTTTTAATTTGCTGAAAATGTCATAATTCGGTCAATAAAGGGATAAGTCAGTTTTGAATGTGTATAGCACTTAGATTTGCCCCCTAAAATTGCCCCCTTGAGAAAAACATTAATTATTCTGATTGCTGCATTAAGTTTTAATCAATCATCCGCTCAAGATTTAGGAACCCAACTTGATCCTGTTACTGTAACTAGCTCATTTTATGAAACGAGGGCTTCTAAAACCGGTAGGAATATTACAGTTATCACTTCAAAAGATATAGCACAACTTCCAGTAAGAACAACGGATGAGTTGTTGCGTTTTTTGCCAGGAATGGATGTGCAGAGTAGGGGGGCCTTGGGAGCACAGAGTGATATCAGCATGCGTGGAGGTACTTTTCAGCAAGTGTTGGTGATTTTAGATGGACTAAGATTGAATGATCCCAATACGGGACATTTTAGTGGATATATTCCGGTTGTATTAGATGAAATCGAAAAAGTCGAAATTTTAAAGGGAGCATCCTCCGGAATTTTTGGTTCAGATGCTGTTGGCGGGGTAATCTACATTACTACCAAAACATTCTCTCAAAAAAAACAAATCGGTAATAATGCAATAGTGCAATTAGCTGGAGGCGATTTAGGTTTATTGAGTACTGCCGGATATTTTAGTTCCAATAAAAACAATCAACAATTTCAAATGTCTGCATTGAGAAATAGTGCAGATGGGCCTCAGCAACGAGGTATTACTGGTTTTATGAAAGAACATGCTTTTTCACTGGCCTATAGTAAGAAAAATAATCATTGGGAAACTTCTTTTAGAACAGCATACAATGATAGAGAATTTGCAGCGCAAAATTTTTATACTTCATTTACATCCGATACCGCTGTAGAGAGAGTGAAAATATTCTGGAATCAATTGAATGCCCATTACCAAAAAAATAAAGATCAAGTAATTATTTACGCTGGCTTTAAAAATACAGAAGACAATTATCGATTTAGCTCAGTGTCTTCCGCTAACTCTAGTTTCTCCAATTTATTTCAGTTGAATAGTTTGTATGTGAGAAACCAAAGCGAACAAACAAAATATACAATAGGTGCGCAGTACATTGGTAGAAATATTCGTTCAAATGATCGAGGCAATCATACAGTTCAACAGTTTGCGCTGTATGGAATTTGGCAACAATTTTTAAGTAAAAATTTTATTGCCAATTCTTCTTTAAGAACTGAATATGCAACCAATGGAGGATGGGTATTTGTTCCTCAAATAAATTTGTCTTATCAATTGAGTAATCTACAATTAAGAACAAGTGCAGGCTTTGCATATAGAAATGCAGACTTTACAGAATTATACAACAACTTCAATAGAACAGGAATAAGAAGTGGATCAATTGGTAATCCAAATTTAAATCCGGAGAAGAGTTTTAATTATGAAGTTGGTTTTGATTGGATTACAACCGCCGATAGTAAAATCTCTTTCAGTGCATTTAGCAGAAATAGCAGGGATTTAATTGATTGGACACTAACTCCTTATGCCGATATGCCACGTAAAGATAATTTAGTTGTTGCTGGGAATTATTTGTTGGCAAAAAATCAAAGTACTATTCAAGTGGATGGTATTGAATTAGATTATTTAGTAGACAAAAAAATTAGTGAGAACAAATCAATAAAATTCAAATCTGGATTAATTTGGATTAATACTGAAAATAAAAATGGGCCTTTGAGTTTTTATCTATCATCAGCACCTAAATTTTTAGCAAATTTTGCAACAACATTTACAACTCAATTAATTGATTTTAGTTTAACAGGTTTATATAAAAGTAGAAATGAGCAAACAGCTAATCCAATTTTACTGCCTATCAGCAACAATTATTTTGTAATGAATGCTAGAATAAATTTTAAGGCTAAAAAATTTAAACACTCAGTATTTATTCAAGCTGATAATTTATTTAACAGCACCATCAATGATTTTATTGGTGCGCCTTTACCTGGTAGATGGTTACAAGGAGGGGCAAGATTTGTTTTTAATTAAGCTGCCATTTCTTTTAAAGCGTTTACAAATTTATCTAGCTCCTCTAAAGAAGTGAAAACATTGGGTGTGATTCTGCATCCATGTACACCTGCGCCATCAATTGCTACTGTGTAGATTTGGTATTTCTTTAAAAGGGTCTCTGCCATATCAGCTGGCTTTAATCCCTTTATACCCACATTTGCAATTGCACAAGATCGTTTTGTATCGGTAGGCGTATTTAAAATAATATTAGGTATTGAGGTAATTTTAGAAGTCCAATATTGTTGTAAATATCTTAAGCGTTCTTCCTTATTCGCAGCTCCAATTTTGTTGTGAAAATTTATTGCAAATTCTAAAGCTAAATAAGTATGTACTGGGTTTGTGCCAAAATGATTTAATCGATTAATTCCTTGTACAGCATCATTCTCTCCAAGTAATGGCCATATTTTTGATTGATGTTCTTTCTTTACAAAAAGTACACCAACGCCTAAGGGTACTGCCAACCACTTATGTAAGCTAGCTCCATAATAATCGCAACCCAGCTCTTTTATATTAAATTGAATTTGAGCAACTGCATGTGCGCCATCAACCATAACTTCAACACCATATTTATGCGCCATATCACAAATCTTTTTTACAGGTAATATTTGGCCTGTAATATTGATCATATGGCAGATCATGATCAACTTGGTTTTTGGTGTAATTGCTTTTTCATAAATGCCTACAATTTCTTCATCAGACTTTGGAATATTGGGTACAGAGATGATTTTGTTTACGACACCGTGTCTTTTAGAAACCTGCTTAAACATATCAATCATAGCACCATAATCTTGTTCTGCAAAAATGGCTTCATCACCTGATTTCCACGGATACCCACTGATGATTAAATCTAAAGACTCCGTCGTATTTCTGGTTAAAACTATTTCTTCTTCCGAACCTCCTAAAAACTGTGCGATCAATTTATTTTGCGCAGCTCGTTCTTTAAATTGTCTTGTACGCATGTAAAATGAAGCGTGAAAATTGACTTCTTTAATTATTGATAAATAATTATTTAGGGTCTCTTCAGGAAGCATATTGTAATAGCCACTTTCTAAATTAATATAATCTGGTTTTATTTTATACATGCCACGAACGGCTTTCCAAAAGGTTTCGTCTTTTGCAACAATAGTTGCGTCTCCAATTGGATTCGCAGGCATATTATGCGACATTGCTTTTCCTAATTGGGGCAGTCCTAATCCTGCAAGTGTAATACTTTTTAAAAAGGTTCTTTTGTGCATAGTAGATAAAATATGATTTTAAAGTTAAGATTATAAATGAATGCACATTGATGTTTTCCTTAATTTCAATCAATGAGAGTTTTCCTATTTTTTGTATTATTTTTTGCTGTCAGTATTTCCTTTGTAAAAGCACAGCAGGTTCCTATTTATAAGAATCCAATTTATACAACTGAGCAAAGAGTGGCTGATTTGCTTAAGCGAATGACACCTACCGAAAAATTCTGGCAATTATTTATGATTCCCGGAGACTTAGGCACAAATCCTTCATTATATAAAAATGGCATTTTTGGTTTTCAAGTAAGTGCAGCTTCTTCACAATCAGGGGTTGGGGTACAATTATTGCAATATAACACCAAAGAGAATGCGCTATTGCTTGCCCAAAAGATCAATCAGATACAACGTTATTTCATTAATGAAACAAGATTGGGTATTCCCTTTATACCATTTGACGAAGCATTGCATGGATTAGTTAGAAATGGTGCTACCGCTTTTCCTCAATCTATTGCTTTGGCCGCAAGTTTTGATACTTCATTAATGCGTCAAGTGTCTTCTGCAATTGCTATTGAAACCAAAGCAAGAGGGATTCGAGATATCCTTTCACCAGTCTTAAATATTGCTACTGATGTTCGATGGGGAAGAACCGAAGAAACTTATGGGGAAGATCCTTTTTTAGTTACACAAATGGCTGCTGCTTATTTAAGGAGTTTTGAAACAGTCGGTATTGTTACTACTCCCAAACATTTTATTGCAAATGTGGGCGATGGGGGAAGAGATAGTTATCCCATTCATTTAAGCGAGTCTTTTTTAGATGAGTTGCATTTTCCACCCTTTAAACATGCTGTTCAAGAAATTGGAGCAAGGTCTATCATGACTTCGTATAATTCGGTTAATGGGGCAGCTAGTTCGGCTAATAATTGGTTATTAAATAAAAAATTAAAACAACAATGGGGATTTAAGGGCTTTGTGATTTCAGATGCGGGAGCAGTTGGTGGAACCACCGTTTTGCATCATACAACCAAGGACTATCCTGAATCAGGAGCAGCTGCAATTAATAATGGATTAGATGTTATTTTTCAAACAAATTATGATCACTATAAACTTTTTATTCCCCCATTTTTAGATGGAACCATTCCTCAAGAAAGAATTGATGATGCAGTAGCCAGGGTATTAAGGGCAAAGTTTCAATTAGGTCTTTTTGATCATCCATATGTTGATGAAACCATTGCAGAAAAATGGGTAAATAATAAAAGTCACAAATCATTAGCAAAATTGGCCGCTGCAAAAGGAGCAGTCTTGTTGAAGAACTTCAACAATGTGTTGCCGTTAAATAGTCAAATTAAAAAAATAGCGGTCTTTGGAAAAGATGCAATAGATGGCCGTTTGGGTGGTTATAGTGGACCTGGTAATGGTATTGTAAATATTTTGGATGGGATTAAAACCAGAGCCAATAATGGACAGAAAATATTTTATTCGGAAGGTGCGAGTGTTCAATCAGAAAAATTCACACTTGTTCCTGCATCCAATTTATTTGTTGATGCTGATTTAAAAAATAGGGGTCTTACTGCTGAATATTTTGCTTCTTTAACCCCAGGTGAATCTCTACGAAAAACGCGCCTTGTAAATAACATCAATGAATCGTATACATTTATGTCTCCTGATAGTAGTATCTATTCAGACCACTATTCTATCCGGTATTCAGGATATTTAAAGCCAGATAAAACAGGCAATTACGAGATTGCATTAGAAGGCAATGATGGGTTTAGGCTTTATTTAAACAATCAATTATTGATTAATCAGTGGGCAAAAGTTTCATATAAAAGAGCAACAACAAAAATATATTTAGAAAAAGGAAAGAGCTATTCTTTGAAAGTTGAATTTTATGAATCAAAAGGTAATGGTAGAATTAAATTCTTATGGGATCAATCAACAATTGATTCTTCATCTATTAAAATAAAGCAAGCGGTTGAATTAGCAAAAACGGCAGATGTAAACATTATAGTAGCTGGAATTCATGAAGGTGAATTTCAAGACCGTTCTTCGTTGAGTTTGCCGGGACATCAAGAAGCATTGATAAAAGAAATTGCTGCAACTGGTAAGCCAGTTGTAGTATTATTGGTTGGAGGTAGTGCTATCACTATGACAAAATGGATTGATCAAGTGAATGGAGTCATGATG
The DNA here is from genome assembly GCA_943371295.1 of Synechococcus sp. UW140. GTDB lineage: Bacteria > Bacteroidota > Bacteroidia > Chitinophagales > Chitinophagaceae > Sediminibacterium. The sequence goes on from CALRUG020000105.1 coordinate 8,057, forward strand.
GTTTGGTATCCAGGCGAAGAAGGAGGGAATGCAATAGCATCATTGCTTTTTGGTGATGAAAATCCCGCAGGAAGATTGCCAATTAGTTTCCCGCAAACAGAAGGTCAGTTGCCGTTGGTTTATAACCATAAGCCCACCGGTAGGGGAGACGATTACCATGATTTAAGTGGAGAGCCCTTGTTCCCGTTCGGGTATGGATTAAGTTATACTCAATTTCAATACAGTAATTTGGTTTTTAGTAGTGATACTTTAACTAAAACGGGGACCATTAAAGTGAGTCTTGATATTACTAATACTGGCAATAAAATAGGGGATGAAGTTGTTCAACTCTATATTAGAGACGAATTATCTTCTGTTCCAACACCCGTTCTTTCATTAAAAGGATTTAATCGAATTCAGTTAAAGCCAGGCCAAAGGAAAAGAATTGAATTTGATATTAATGCAACCATGCTTTCATTAATCAATGAAAAGGGCGAGCAGGTTACTGAGCCAGGTATTTTCAGAATCATGGTTGGCCCCAATAGTAAAGCGCTTTTGTTAAAAAAGAATCTAATCTTTTTGTAACTTGTTTGTATAATACCTTTTGATGAAATTCTTTTTGCTGTTTTGTAATTTTTTCCTGCTGTTTAAAGTATTGGCCCAAGATAATTATCCCAATCCACCTGTAACAGAAAATAGATTGTTCTATATTCAACATAGCAAGAATTTCAATACATATGTTTATGATGCCAATTTTGGTTTTGCAAATAAGTTGAGTGAGAAAGATCCTGTTAATGTATACCGAATTGTATATACGGAAGGAGGGATTAAAAAATCACTAACTACATTTCAGCGCAAATTAGCATATGGGATAGAGCCTCAAAAAATTGCTGAGAATGTTTACAAGTTAACGCTGGCTGGTTACGCTGGATTTCAGTTGTATATGAAAGTAGGACAGGATGGCAAAGCATTTGTGGAAACAACCGTACACAATCAAACCATTATACTGACTAGAATGTTTTTAAAAATGAAAGAAGGTAGAAGTGACTTCAATCCAAAACTCGAGTATGTTTTATTTTATGGGTTTGACAATAATGGGAACAAAACGAGTATTCGCTTTGTTCCTTCCTAAATTTATATTATGTTCCATAAGTTTCTATATACAATTGTTTTATTATTATTTATTATAACTAGTAATGCTCAATTAAATTTGCCGGTTACATTGTATGCCCATCACAATCAATCTGTTTTTAATTCTGGTGAAAGAGTCTTTAGTAAAATTTATGTGCGATCTACTAATGGATTACATATGCAGCCATTGAATATTTATGTGGATTGGTATAATGCAGAAGGTAGTCTATTAGTTCATCAAGTGTATTTGACCAATTTTGGTGGGGCTGAAGCTAGTTTTGAAGTTCCTACTGATTATCCATTTTCATTTTTGCGCATGCGAATGTATACAGTTGAGTCATTAAAGCAATTGCCCGATTATCAACATTTCGACCAAGTAATATTTATCAATCAAAAGTTGAATCAACATGTAAATCAATTGCCCATCCATGATACGTTGAATACGCTAAAGTTAAAATCAGATGAATCAATTACTGTGAAGAAAGTAATCACATCATTTAGTCCAAAAGGGAGGAACGAATGGATTATTGAAAATAAGGACAAAGATTTTATGAATTTATCTGTCTCAATAAATGAGGAGGAAAGTTTTGAATCTCCCAAGTATACCATTTTGCAACATTTCAAAAGTCCTGATATAGCAAACCAACGTTTCAAAAGAGATTATTATGATGCGTTTGTTCAAGTAAAAGGTAAGCTTAAACTAGCAGATTTAAATCCAGCAAATGCAAGTTTAGTTTTTTCTCTTTTTAAGAGAGGTCGAATGCCTATTATCGATCAAGTTCTATTGGCTGCGGATGGCAGTTTTTCTATTGATAGACTTTCTTTTACCGATTCTGCTCAACTATCTTTGCAGTTGGATTATAAGGGGAAGAAAAACCAAAAGTTTGAATTGTCTTATCAACAGTTGGGACTGTTTAAAGATGCACCATTATATGCTTTTGATTTTTCGGATTCAACGCCAATTTTTTATTCTAGGTTCAACAAGTCAAGTTGGTTGAATTATCAAAAGCAAGATGAGAATGAAGTAGTGGTATATGCTAAAACTAAAACCGCTCTTGAATTGCTAGAAGACAAATATGCAACAGGCCTTTTTAAAGGGGGTGACGCGGTAGATTTTAATATGATGTTACCTAATGTGCGATCTTTTCCAACTTTGTTTCATTTTTTACAAGGGAAAGTTCCAGGGTTACAGATTTTTTTTCAAAGTGCTACCTCAACACAAGCAATGGATTCTGCAGTTACTGCAGGAAGAAAAGAAGAAGAGTCTGGTATTTTTGGAACACCCAAATTCTCTTGGAGATCCAATCAAGATCAAATCAAGTTTTTTCTAAACCAAATGCCAGTTTCTGTTGATGCATTATTGCAATTGCCCATGGCAGATATTGCCTATATCAAAGTTTTTAGACCTCCTTTTTTAGGGGCTGGAATGGGGGCACCTAATGGTGCTATTGCAGTATATACTAAACTAGGTGATGAATCAGATTATGTTCCCAAGAAATCTAAACTGACTGGGTTTATGCTCTATGGTTATACCGAGCCAATTCCTTTTTTATCCCCTGATTATTCTACAGAAAAAAGGAGAGCAGTTATTGATAAGCGGAAAACACTTTTGTGGATGCCTACGATACAATTAAATCATGATAAAATTGATTATCGAATTGTTTATTTTAACAACGACCGAAGTAAAAAACACCGAATAATCATTGAAGGGGTAAAAAGAAACGGGGAATTAATTAGAAAAGAATGGATAGTTGAGTAAAAGTCTACAACTTATTTTGAGAATATTAATGTTTGGATTATATTTGCAGCCCCTTAGGGGTATGGCTGCGTAGCTCAACTGAATAGAGCATCTGACTACGGATCAGAAGGTTTTAGGTTTGAATCCTAACGCGGTCACAAAAAAGAGCTACAATTCTGTAGCTCTTTTTTATTTCCAATCAATTATATGGCTATTGCATTTAATATGAATTAACTTCTTCTTGCTCTTGGTTTTATATTCTTTCCATAATACACATCTCCTGGGTTATGATGACCTGCATAAACACGCTCTAATAAACTAAATAAAACAGGGTCGTATTCTTTTAAATCTTCCGGGGATTGAATCCTTTTTTCTTTATCATAGAATTCATAATTAGACCAAAACCACCATTGAGTTCCTTCTGCCCAATATTCTGCGGATGTATTGATGGCGTATTGGCCTTTATATTTACCGTCTTTTTTTGCAATCTCATATGCAGCAAGGATTTCTCTATATAAGGCAGTATCACATGACCTGATTGCATTCATCATATTATGGCTGAATTCGTGTACA
>CALRUG020000106.1:0-11095 GCA_943371295.1 Synechococcus sp. UW140
GCTATTTGTCAAGAAGCCAATAATGCAACCAATTGTATTGGTGTAATTACATGGATGCATACTTTCTCTCCTGCTAAAATGTGGATTGGTGGTTTAAAGATTTTAAGAAAACCTATTCTGCATTTTCATACGCAGTTCAATAGAGATATTCCTTGGTCTACGATTGATATGGACTTCATGAACCTCAATCAAAGTGCACATGGTGATCGTGAATTTGGATTTATCATGAGCAGAATGCGTTTGGATAGAAAAGTAGTAGTAGGACATTGGAGCGATCAAGAATGCATTGCAAAAATTAACGGTTGGATTAGAGCCGCCGCTGGTTGGCACGACTGGCAAGGAGCGCGCTTTGCTCGCTTTGGAGACAATATGCGTTTTGTAGCCGTTACAGAAGGAGACAAAGTAGAAGCCGAAATCAAATTTGGTTACTCTGTTAATACCTATGGTATTGGAGACTTAGTAGCAGTGATCAATCAAATTTCGGAAACTGCTATTGATGCTTTAGTAGAAGAATATCATAGTTCTTATAACTTAATGGATAGCCTCAAAAAAGGGGGTGCGCAATATGAGTCTCTCAGAACTGCTGCAAAAATTGAACTAGGGATTGAAAAGTTTTTAGTGGATGGAAATTTTAAAGGGTTCACTACCACATTTGAAGACCTGCATGGAATGGCTCAATTACCGGGTATTGCAGCACAACGATTAATGGCAAAGGGATATGGCTTTGCTGGTGAAGGAGATTGGAAAACAGCCGCATTAGTGAGAGCAATGAAAGTAATGGGAAGCGGTTTAAAAGGAGGCAACTCATTTATGGAAGATTATACCTATCATTTTAATCCAGATAATAAATTGGTTTTAGGTGCGCATATGCTTGAAATATGTGAGTCGATTGCAGATGGAAAACCGAATTGCGAAATTCATCCATTGGGCATTGGCGGTAAAGCAGACCCAGTAAGATTGGTATTTAATTCAGGACCTGGCCCAGCCATCAACGCATCCATTGTAGATATGGGAAATCGATTCCGCTTATTAGTAAACAATGTAGTGGCCATTGCACCTATTGCCAGCTTACCTAAATTACCAGTGGCTAGAGTGTTATGGAAACCTTATCCTGATATGCACAATGGTTGTGCGGCTTGGATTTTAGCAGGTGGTGCACACCATACTTGTTATTCGCAAAATATTTCTGCTGAACAAATGGAAGATTTTGCTTCAATTGCAGGAATTGAATTTGTATGCATTAATAACGAAACCAGAATGTATCAGTTTAAAAATGAACTACGCTGGAACGATAAATTTTATCAATAAACCATTCATTTTTTCAACATAAGAAACCACCATTATGAAAGGACTTGCCACCATCGATATTATTGTTTTCCTATTTTATTTCATTCTAGTTGCGGGATACGGTTATTGGATTTATCAACGCAAAAAGAAAGTAACTGCAGATACCAAAGACTTCTTTTTAGCGGAGGGCTCCCTCACTTGGTGGGCAATTGGTGCATCTTTAATTGCATCCAATATTTCTGCAGAACAATTTATTGGAATGAGTGGTGAAGGTTTTTTTGTGGGGATTGCAGTTGCCGCTTACGAATGGATTGCTGCATTGGCGCTGATTATTATTGCCATATGGTTTATGCCGATTTACCTAAAGAACAAAATCTTTACCATGCCACAGTTTTTAACCAACCGTTACAATGAAACGGTTGCATTAATCATGGCAGTGTTTTGGTTGTTCTTATACATTTTTGTAAACCTTACTTCTATTCTCTACTTAGGAGCAGTTGCGATTAATGGTTTAGTGGGTGGTGAATACTTGCATGTAATCATGATTTTATTGGCTGTATTTGCTTTATTCATTACCCTAGGAGGAATGAAAGTAATTGGATACACAGATGTGATTCAGGTGGCTGTTTTAATCATTGGTGGATTGGCCACTACCTATATGGCTTTATTAATTGTGAGTGAAAAATTCGGAATGGGAAGCAGTGTGCTTGCAGGATTTAATACGCTCATTAAAGAAGCCCCCGATCATTTTCACATGATTCTAGATAAGCCTGGACCAAATGCAACCCAAGAAGAAATCAACAAGTATTTAGTATTGCCTGGTTTGTCTATGTACTTTGCAGGACAGTGGATTGTGAACCTCAATTATTGGGGTTGTAACCAATATATTACCCAGCGTGCATTGGGTGCAAATTTACAAACAGCTAGAACAGGTATTTTATTTGCAGGTTTATTGAAATTAATGATGCCACTCATTGTGATGTTACCAGGTATTGCTGCATTTGTTTTGTATAAGAACGGTCACTTACCACAATTAGAAGGTGGAAGTAAAGACGGTGCATATTCTGCCATCTTGAGCTTTTTACCCAGTGGATTAAAAGGTTTATCTGTTGCTGCTTTAACCGCTGCAATTGTAGCATCACTTGCAGGTAAAGCCAATAGCATTTCTACCATATTTACCCTAGACATTTTTAAGAAATATATTCGACCCAATTCAGATGAAAAAAACTTGGTATGGATTGGTCGAATCACCATTTTGGTTGCCATGTTTGTTAGTGTATTATTTACTTGGAATGATACATTGGGAATTGGTGGTGAAGGTGGTTTCACTTTCATTCAAAAATATACTGGCTTTATTAGCCCTGGTGTATTTGCCATGTTCTTATTAGGAATGTTCTGGAAAAGAACAACAGGCTCTGCAGCGATTGCGGGTGTGATCTGTGGATTTTTGTTATCGGTCTTCTTTAACAACTATGCACCTGGCGTTTTGGGTAATGAGACCATTTTGTATACTGCTTATCCAAATGGAAAAGGTGGATATGAAATTCCTTTCTTAATTAATATGGGTTGGTCTTTCTTCTTTACCACTTTATTAATGATCATTATCAGTTTCAGTGGACCGAAAGTAAATCCGAAAGCATTTATATTCGACAAAGAAATGTTTAAGATCAGTAAATCGGTTTTAGTCTTGATCGTTATTACTATTTTATTATTAACCGTTCTCTACGTTCGTTTTTGGTAATAATTTTTCTCTTAATTAGTAAAGAGGCTAGCAGAATAACGCTGGCCTCTTTTTTTTTAAGTTATAGTAAACTATGGTAGTCTTGGGTAAAACTTAAAATATTTGAATATCCTTCAAAATCTTTTATAGAATGAGAGGTGGTCAACACAATACAATTCATCCCTGCATTCAAAGCTGCTTCTACTCCTTTGGGAGCATCTTCAAAAACAATACAATCTGCTGGATTAATTTGCAAGTCGGCTGCTACTTTTAAAAAAGTTTCTGGATGTGGTTTACTTTCTTGAACATGCTCTGCACCCACAATAGAATCAAAAAAAGATCGAATATTTAACCCATCTACTACAAATTGGATATTGTCTAAAATTGCAGCAGATCCGATTCCCATTTTTATTCCAGCAGCGTTTGATTTTTCTAAGAAAGGAATTAAACCTGGAAGGCCTCCTAATTTGGGCTTATACAATGCTTGATATCTTTTTTCTTTTTGGTTAGACAAACGGACAACTTCTTCATTGGTAAACCGATCTTGACCAAAAATTCGAGCCAACACTTCTGCATTCTTACCATACATTTCTCGAGCTACTTCATCCCAGCTATATTGGGTACCTAAATCGTTGGTGAGTATTTCGTACCATGCTTGTGTATGATAATCCATATCATTAATCATGGTTCCATTTAAATCGAAAATAAAAGCTTTAGCATTGAGAAACATGATAAACAATATTTACTGCGTATGAAAGGAGATTAAGTTATTATAATGATTCTATTTTCATAACAAAGCCTCCATTGGGCTTTATTTCGATTTGTTGAATCGGCTCTAAAGGTATTTCCTTTTTTATTAGTTGATTATTTTCAAGCTGATCATTGATGATCCAACCTTTTTGAATGGGTATTCTTAACTGGGATAAATTAATATTAATAGGCTGCGTATTTTTTTGCGCATTAATTCCTGCAATGTACCAGTCCTTACCAGCTTTTCGGGCAATCACTACATATTTACCTGGATAACCATCAATAAATTTAACCTCATCCCATGTGTTGGGAACTTGTTTCATGTAGTTGATTACAAATTCGGGTTGTTTCAACATGCCACTATCAGACTCCGCATAATGTTGTATCCCCGATAAAAAAAGTACAGATAAAGCCAATTCAAATCCATTGCTGGTTCTTCTTCTGATACCTGGTATACCCGATAAATTAACAGGAGTGAAATCCATTGGATCAAATGCATTTCGAGTAAACGGTAATAGGGTACAGTGAACTGGTTGCATATTGGCATCCTGTTGATTGAATGTGATGAATTCCTGTCCCTTAATGGCTTCCATGGTTACCAAATTGGGATAAGTTTTAGACCATCCTCTAGGATAGGTTGACCCATGAAAATTAACCGCTAATTTAAATTGCGCAGCGTCTTTTAAAATATCGATATAGTATTTCATAGAAGACTGCCCATCACCTGGAAAGAAATCTACTTTAATACCAGCAATGCCCATTTCTTGAAGCTTTTTAAACTCGTCCATTCTTGATGCATGGGTGAGTAATTTATTTCTGGGTGTATAAAAATTAACCGTGTTCCAATTACCAGCAGAATTATACCATAACAATAATTTCACTCCTTTAGTAGCAGCATAATTTGCTAATTGTTGTATTTTCTCGTACCCAATTCTCCTGTCCCAATTCACATCAATTAAGCAATATTGCCAATTCATGGTAGCAGCAAAATCAATATACCTTACTTGCATATCATAATTGATGGATGGATCCTTAAACATAATCCAACTCCAAGATGCTTTACCTGGTTTTAACCAATTACTTACATCATATGCTGGTGGTGGTGCCAAGTCTAGACCATGTGTAGATTCAATAATAGTATTGAGTTGATTAGATACTGTAACCACACGCCATGGAGTGTACCAAGGCAAAGTAGCGGTTGGATACACAGGCTCATCTCCTATTCCCTCTGTTGCTTGAGGAAATCCGATAGTGTAAACACCATTAGGGGAATGTTGTTGCAGCCTTGATCCGCAATAATTGGAATCAACAGCGGCTTCAGTTAAACCAATCCAATATTGTTCAGATTTAAATAATGCTGGCAACACCCAACCCGATGAATTGGGGGCACTAGTTGTAACAGGAATCTCTACTTTGTATTGCTCTTCATAGGATGGCTGGGTTTTATTCCAACCAGATTTAGATTCCATATTAGGTTGTAAAAATGCAGTAGCAGCGTCAATAAAATTAAACTCAGTTAACTCTTGCTCAATTTTATATAACCCATTTGGTTTTCCTGGGAAAAAATACCTAAATGCGATTCCATCATTGGATGCATGAAATATAAGATGCATTTCATGAGAAGATGCATCTTTTAATTTTAGCACTTTTTCATTGGCCCGATAAACACCGTTTTTCTTTTTGCCGTGTAAAATGGTATAGCGATTATTGATTATCTTTTGAGGAGTAGTTGATTGCCAAATCATATTTTTAGTAAAGTCTGCTTCTGCTCTCTTCACACCCAATTTTGAAGACTCTATTACTAAATTATTTTGATGATAGATACTATAATATAGTTCACCTGATTCATTGAGTGATACTTGAACTTTAATGGTTTTATTTGGGCTAAGCAAATTGAAACTTCGCTGTGCTTTAGAAGTTACAATTGAAAAGAAACATACTAAAAACAATATCGCTCTCATACTAGTGTATTTAAAAAAAAGAACCAGCTTAAAATGAACTGGTTCTTTTATTGATTTTAAAAACGTGGGAATCTATCGTTTAGCTGCAAATGGAATTCGGTTGGTGATTACCCATGTTCCAGATACTGCTGCAACACCATCAGATGGAAATAATCTGAATGCAAATTCAGGATTGATATTTTGATTGAGGGTGTTAAACGCTGCAGGTATACGGTAAGAACTGAGGTAAGCATTATTTAACGCGTAAAGAGGGAATGTTGGTGTTTTGTCTGGGTACTGATAAACCAATGCAGTATCCGTTACCACTTCAGGAAAATAAGGAGCAAACTGCTTGAAAACAAATCTTGGTGCAGTTGCGGTTCCTACTCTCGGTACTACTTCCCCATTTCTAGGATTAAATGCAACGCCATTTCTATCTAAAAAACGAATGATGATTTGGTTGGGACCATTTCTTCTTTCGAGTGTTGTAGAGAAAGTTCCTTGATTGGTGAATGTCAATTCCTGATTGGGCACTGATGAATTCGCAAATTGACGAATCAATTGCGAAGGCACCGATGGAGTAATTCTTACCCTAGCAATATCGTTTACTTTAACTGATCCGCGAATATTACTCACTTCAACATCAAATGTATAGGTACCAGTATCTAATAAAGCAGTAGCTGGTGTAAGTTCTAATCTTCCCCCTAAAGAGTTAATGTTAAATGGCTTGTACATGGCTGTTCCCAGCTTTAATGCCAATAATTGTGGAGTGGAGTCTTGGGGAGTTACTTCACCCTTGTAAATAGGAATTTCATAGGTTTTATTCAACTCATCGGCTTCTTTACCAGCTAAGTTTCTAATGGAAAGTAACTTTACGGTAATAGGATTGGTTGAACCATCTGCTTGCAATGGGGCTGAAGTAGTTACCCTTCCTTTAATTCCAGTAAATGGATTAGAAAGATAGAAGAACTTAGTTCCAAGAAATCCTTCCATTGGTTTTTTAGTGCAAGCATAAGCAGCCACTAAAAATAGGCTGGTTGCGCATAATATTTTGTAATTGATTTTCATATTAATAGTTTTTCAGGTCAGAATCGAACAAATGTGTGAAGGTTACTTAATACATGCATGGTTGTTGCACCATTAGACGTTTTGATGCCCGTTGTTTGGCACAACACACTAATATCATTTTGTCCTGTTGGTGGAACTACTCCTGGTTGGTCAAGTGCTCCTCTTACCAAAACATAAAACAACAAGTAAGTGGGGGCTTGTGTTCTTTCTAAATAAGTAGCATTAGTTTGAACTTGCTTAATCACTCCCATATTCGTTCTTCCAAGACTGGTATAGGTTTGTGGGATCAACTCCGGAGCCGACTGTAACTCTACTGTTTGGTCCAACAAATATTGTCTTACCGAGTCTTGACTAATTTCTCTAATTAAACTATCTAGTGTATAAACTGCAATTGGATTTACTGCCTGCCTTTGTTGCAATTTTAAATTGATCATGTTTAATACGGAGTAGTCTGTGAATGCAAAGAAAGTTTTTGCATTGTTTACCTGATCATTTAGACCGAGTCTTTCAATTACAACTAAGCTTGTATCGAACAAGTTAGAAGCATTGCTTCGCATGTATTCAATATTATTCAATGGGGTTACAGGATTGTGTAATGATCCCCCATCCAAATAATTCTTTTTGCAAGAGCTCATTAGTAACAGAACTAAACAAGCTGTAAATAATGATTTATATGACATAATATTTTTTTTTGGTTGAGACATAACTTACATTTTATCGGCCCAGAATGGTGTTTGTGCTAATGCAGGATTCAGTGAAATCAAAATTGGATCAATTGGCCAATAGTATTTACCTTGATTAAATTGAGTTATATCCATCCTAGTAACAGTTCCTGTTCCGTTGAAACGAATCACATTGGTTTTTCTAGCCAATCTTACCAAATCATAAAATCGATGGCCTTCTAAGAATAATTCACGACCTCTTTCTTGAATAACTGTTTCAAAAAAAGTTGCATCTGGTGCAGTAATAGGTGCAACACCCGCCAATGCCCTGATTTCATCAACAATGGTTCTTGCCCCTGCAATATTACCTAGCGATGCCAATGCTTCTGCCTTTAATAATTTAATATCAGCCAATCTAAATACAATGATATTATTCAAACTAAGTGGAGAAGTATTGTTAGGACCTGTATAAAGAATATTAGAATATTTTACACAGATAGGATCTGTAGTTCCCCAAAAATCAAATCCATTTCTTCTTCTAAAATCTACACTATCTGCAGTATTAGGAAATAATGCGTTCAGGTTTCCTGCATCTAATGGGAAGAAAGTATTACCTAAATTGGTTAATAAATAAGGAGACTTAAGGGTTCTACCAGCAATATTATTAATAATTGCTCCATCAGCGGTTTGAATAGCAGCTCCCTCATTATTGGCATTCTGTGAAATCTCAAAAATACCTTCACTAGAATTACCCCTGAACATACTTAAATAAGTGGTTTTGTTCGCTCTGGTAACATGTGTATACCCGCCTCTTAAAATCACTGAATCTGCTGCAGGTACCACTTTGTCGTATTCGCCCTTCCAAGCATAAATATGTGCCAATAATGCATAGCAAGTTCCTCTATTAGCTCTAATAGATCTAGATGCAGTTGGTGCTGTAACATAAGGCATCAATTTAATTGCAGCTTCTAAATCTTTGATGCACTGATCTAATACCTGTGATTGAGGAGTTCGTCCTAGATTAGAAGCACCAGCAGCATCTGCAGCACTTTCAATGACTAATGGAACATCACCCCAAATTCTAGACATATAGAAATAGGTGAATGCACGAAGAAAATAGTTCTCGCCAATTAATTGATCTTTAGCTCCTTGTTTATTTACAGAGGTAAATTGCGCAAGTGGAATAGGCTCAATGAATTTGATACATCTATTCATTTGATCTATTGCTCTGTAAAAATTATCCCAACGTCTTAATCTAATTAATCCACGGAATGTTTCTGAAGGTGCAATAAATGTTTGCCAATTCATTTGAGTGATTGCAGGATAATCTTCCCCATTGGTTCTAACAGCAAATTGATCGGTTTGCGTATCACCATAATAAAAATGGGCCATTCCCATTTCATTCATGGCAATTCTTAATTGTCCATAAGAACCAGCAACAGCGCTGAGTGCTTCGCCCTCATTTTGCCAAAAGTTGGCATCGGTTGGTCCGTTAATTGGTACCCTCTCTGAGAAACTTTTTTTACAAGATACTGCAAAGACCAGTATCGCAAAAAGGCCAATTGTATATTTAATTTGATAATTCAATTTCATATTCTTCAATTTTTTTCAATTAAAACTGTATGTCTAATCCAAGGGTGAATTTCTTTGGAACTGGATATCCATTTGCTGTAGTGAAACCATCCACACCAATGTTTTCAGGATCTGGTAATGTAGTGCCATGGAATACAGCAATATTATCAGCTACCCCATACAAGCGTATCATGCGAATACCCAATTTTTTTAGCTTGTCGTTTACAGGAAAACTATAAGATAAATTGGCTGTTCTGATTCTAAAGAAGCTTGCGTCTTCTACGAATAAAGAAGAGCGAATAGTCCACTGATCATTGGTGCTAAATAAGCTACCTAAACCTGCTTGATCACCTGGACGAGTCCATAAATTCAATCCATTAAAATCTGCAGCAGGACCAGACCTGGTTCCAAAAAATACAGGTGGGTTATTACTTGCTGATGCTAATTTATCAGATAAGTAACCATTCCAAACACTTCTACCTAATGCAAATGTGGTTAACAATTGTAGAGAGAATCCCTTGTAGGTTAAAGTATTAATGAATCCTCCGTATACCTTCGTATTAGGATCACCTTGAACAATCATGTCGTTGTTGTCTACGTTGTAATCTCCATTAATATCTTGTTTCGCGTTATCTCCACCAATAAATTGAGCACCGCCGTATATCCTAGTTCTTAATCCTGTTAATGGATCTACAGGAACATCACTTGTGTTTGGATAAACTCCATTAATATTAAATACCCTGAATCCATACAAGGGTTTTCCAATAGTAAGTAATCTTGATAAGAAGATTGCACCATAAGAGAAGTCTCTGTTACCGTCTGGAAGTTTTGTTACAAAATTATCATTGAATGCAACGTTTAAACTGGTTTGCCATTTTAACTTACTGCGCTCAGATAAATTATTGGTATTGATTGAAATTTCTATACCTCTGTTTACAATGTCTACAAAGTTGTTGGTTGCAGAAGTGTAACCCGTTGTAATTGGAACGGGAATATTAAAGATCAAATTCTTGCTGGCTTTATTGTACAAATCAACACTTACACTAATTCGATCTCTAAGAAAATTCATATCTAACCCTAAGTTGGTTTGTGGGGCTTGTTCCCAAGAGATATTGGTTGCAGGCGCTGCAGCAGTATAGTTAGGAGCTACTGCAGTTATTCCACCATAAGTGATGATATTACCCGATGCTCCTGCACCTAAAGAAGAACCAGGATAGTTCATATTCGTACTCAACTGGCGATACTGTGCATAATAGCTTCCTGGATCACGACCAGTAACTCCATAGCTGAAACGCAATTTTGCAAAAGAAATAATTTTCTTAAAAGGCTTAAAAAAGGCTTCATCAGAAATATTCCATCTAGCAGAGAATGCTGGGAAAGTTCCCCATCTGCTGCTTGGTGCGTATCTAGAAGATGCATCTCTTCTAAAACTTATATCTGCACCGTATCTCCCTCTAAAATCGTAACTCGCTCTAGTGAAATAAGAAACGCGAGAACGGTCTTCATAGTTGGTAGAAACGTTTAAGTTAGGTCCTGTAGGAACACCCGTTAAGATTCTAATTGCATCAAAAGGTATTCCGTTAGCAGTTGCGTTGGTACTTTTAACTATTTGCTCTTCTGCACCTTGACCTATTAATACACTTATATTATGGTCAAGATTTGTTCCAAACGACTTACTCCATGTTGCATAGTTTTCAATTTCATATCTGCTAGAATTGCTTTCTGTAAGGATAGCATCTGTTCTATTATTCGTAACTACACTTCTATGACGGAGATAATCTCTACGAACAAATCCAAGGTTATATGAAAGTGAACTAATAAAAGTTACATTGTCTAATATTTTCCAAGTTAATCGTAAGTTACCATTGATGCTGGTAGTTCTTGCATCATCCCTTACTTGATCGTTTTTGCCCGCAATATTTCTTCTGGTTACATCATCAATTTGCCAAAAAGAAGATGGGAAGGTTTGTATATTGTATGGAGTTACGTTTCCAGTACCATCCCCTCTTTGTTCTTTAATAAAACCCATATAGGTATCTGAAGTGATTTCTATATTTTTTGAAGGCTTCATACTTACAAATAATCTTGGAGAAATT
>CALRUG020000107.1:0-11080 GCA_943371295.1 Synechococcus sp. UW140
CATTTTCGCCTATTTTTGCACTCCCAAAACAAAAACACCTAGGTGTTGCGTGATGGAAACAGGAGATTCCGTAGCTCAGTTGGTAGAGCAATACACTTTTAATGTATGGGCCCTGGGTTCGAGTCCCAGCGGGATCACTCCAAGAGAAAAAGCTTTAATGCTTAATTTCACAAAGTCGCTACAGTTATACATTGTAGCGACTTTTGTTTTTAAACAAAGAAATTTCGTGGTCAATTTCGTGGTCAATTTTCAACAACAATCTTCCTCATTTTTTTTAAACAAAAAACCGGACAAGTGTAAACTTGCCCGGTTGAGGTTATAGGTGGCATAGGACGGTTTATCTAATCACTATCTTTTTACTCCATTGTTCTGTTTCTGAACTTACTTGTAACAAGTAGGTTCCTCTAGCTAATGATTCCGGAAGGGTAACTTCAAGTTGTCCGCTGCCTGCATTTCGTACTTTACATCCATATATTCTACCATCAATACTTTGGAAAGTGATGGCCATTGGTGTTGTTCTGTTTTTAACACTTACTCTAATCGTACTTCCTGCAACTGTTGGATTAGGATATACATTTAAAGCTTTGCTTTCTGTGATGGCTGCTAATCTGCCTTCGGGCTTTTCAGGAGCTGCATCTTGTTGTTGATTACCACCTGTGTTTACATTTTGATTGTTTGGATTGGCAATTCTACAGTTGATGCCACCACCGATATTTACTTCGGCAACATTGGTGTATTGTACATTGCCACATGGTAAACCGGTAACTTTTAAACGATACTTCTTATTCTCCATAGAAGCCGGTGGTTGATAAGTTGGGCCATTAGCACCCGGTATATCATTCCATGTAATGGTATTGCCTGTACAATTACAACTTTGTGCTACTTGCCATTGGTAAGATACACCTCCCACACTATAATAACAATCTGCTATAGAACTGATGACTGCAGGTAATGCACCCGGACAAATACTTTGATTAGCCGGTTCAATAAAGCCCGGGTTAATCGGAGGATAAACCAATATGGTTACTTCATTTGAATAAGCAGTATTTCCACATGCATCAGTAACTTTTCTGCGATACGTAGTAGTGAAGCTAATGGCATCGGGACTATGTGTTAGACTTGTTGCACCCGGAATATTATTCCAGCCCATGCCGTTATTAATTTCCCACTGATAACTATAGCTGCTAGAACCATTACATGGGGCTAATATATTGAGGATATTACCCGGTGTTGTTCCTTCACAGGTTGCAACCGGTCCGTCAATAATACCACCACCTAAAGTGCAGGTTAATACATTAAATGTTTTAATGTTAGAATAAGCAAATCCACCACAAGCATCTACCACTTTTCTACGGAAAGATACCGTTCCATGTAATGCACCCGGCGTATAGCTTTGTCCAATGGCGCCGCCAATATCTGTCCAAGGACCGTTACCATATTTCACTTCCCACTGATAGCCACTTGCACCACTTACAGCGGTACCGGTTAATTTACCCGGAGAAGTGCCTGCATTCAAGCATGATGGGCTTGCAGTAATTATCGTTCCACCACTTAACGAGCCTGTGCTACCAATATTTACTACTACTTCGTTACTGTAAAAATTGAGCGACACACCGCCACAAGTAGCAGTTATTAATCTACGGAAA
This sequence comes from Synechococcus sp. UW140, assembly GCA_943371295.1. GTDB lineage: Bacteria > Bacteroidota > Bacteroidia > Chitinophagales > Chitinophagaceae > Sediminibacterium. The sequence continues at coordinate 1,647 of CALRUG020000107.1, forward strand.
TATGTTTTTTCACTAATATTAATAGGGCCATAGTTTTGTGTTGATACTCCCGGAACGATTGTCCAAGTACCGCTTTCAGTACGAGTCTCCCAAGCATAATCAAATGTTATACCCGGATTTACTGCTGCTGTACCATTGATAGTAATTGGTTGATTAGCACACACTGCATTGGCTGTAGGAGTGATACTTCCTGCATCTAAAGGCAATGGTGTAACAACAGCGGTATATTCGTTTGAGTATGCGGTATTGTTGTACGCATCTGTTACTTTTCTTCTATATATGGTATTTTCTGTGATGGCAATCGTTGGTGTATAGCTAGCACCGTTGGCACCTGCAATTGGTGCAAAGCTGCCAGATACTGTTCTAGATTCCCACTGGTAAACTAATGGTGTTAAACCACCTGTTGCATCAGTTGTGTTGTTGATGGTTGCCGGTGTATAACCGCTGAACACACAACCACCGCCTGTAATGGTTCCACCATCTAGTGGCGCAACAAGGTTGGTAAATACTTCTACTACGTAAGTGTATTTAACCGCCAAGCAATTGTTGTCTTTGGCTACTCTTCTAAAATAAGTGCTTTGGTTTAATGCACCTGACTGGTAATTTAAACCTACTTCACCGCCAATAGTTGTCCATGGACCAACGGCTAAGTCTGCTCTTTCCCAACCAACAGTATAAGAACCGGTACCACCAAATGGTGCTGTTACATTAGAGAGCTGTGCCGGTGTACCGCCGGGATAAATAGACTGTGTGCTAGGTGAAATTTCACCGCCAAAAAATGCCGGACGAATATCAATTTCTACCACGTTAGAAAAAGCTTCTCTTATGGTTGCACCGCATTTATCTTGTGATCTTCTTCTGAAATATGTTTTTTGTGATAATGGCTCTGGCTGAAGGTCTCCAAAATTGGCCAATTCAACATCAACCCATGGGCCGCTTGGAGAACTAGCTTGCTGCCATTGGTAAGGTAATAATTCACCAAATCCACTTGGAGATGATACACTCTTAATAATACCAGGCGAAGAACCGATACAGGCTACATTGCTTGTTGCATCAATCAAACCTGCATTTAAAGGAGTAGTAATATAACCAAAAGTAAATTCATTGCTGTAGGCTACATCATTAGCTGCATCAATTACTTTTCTGCGGAAGGTGGTATTCTGTGTAATAGTAGTGGTTGGCTGATAAATAGGAGCATTAGAGCTTGGAATATCTATCCATCCGCTACCATCGTTGTATTGCCATACATAAGTATAAGGCTCTGTTCCGCCAGAAGCATTTTGTCTGCTGGTTAATATAGAAGGAATTTGACCTGGGAATACACAACTATTGGGTGATGTCATATCACCACCATTCAATACAGAATTCGAAACGATTACTTCTACCACTTCGGTAGCCGATAAAGTACCACAAGAATCAAAAGTTGCTCTTCTAAAATAAGTTGTTTGATTCAGAGCTGTTGGTTGATAGCTTAATCCATTGGCACCTGGAATATCGGTCCATGGGCCAAGACTTACATTAGAACGTTGCCATCTAATTTGATTAACACCACTACCTCCAGATGGAGCAGTTGTATTATTAATTATTGCAGGAACATCACCCGCCAAAATGGTTTGTGATAATGGTGCAACGGTACCTGCATTTGCCGGAGCAAAAACATCAACCGTTATTGTATTTGAAAAAGCGGTATTGCCACAGTTGTCTGTAGCCATACGTCTGAAGTGTGTAGTCGTATTAATGATAGGAGATGTATATACTAATCCGGTGGCTCCTACTGCATCTATCCATAAGCCGGCTCCAGTTTTTATTTGCCACTGAAAATTTACAATGCCTAAATCATAGCCTGTTACTGAGTTTCCTGTGAATGTACCGGCAGGTGAACCGGGACAAATGATGGAACCCACACCGCCACTGATGGTGCCGCCATCTAATACCAAATTAATCACATTGGTGATGGATGAAGTATCGGAGCAAATGCCATTGTCAACTATAACACGATACGCACCTAAGGTGCTTGTCGTATAAGTATCAAAAATTGCCCCCGAGATATTGGCAAACGGGCCGCCGACGGTAGTTTGTTCCTGCCATTGGTAGCTTAGACCACCCCCTTTAGGTTGTGCATCTAAAACAACAGATGCACCACTGCAAAGATTGATCAGCGGCCCGTTAGTTATTTGGGCGCCAAGTGAACATGACTGGGCAATACTTGTTGAAGGTTGTAAAAAAGCAAACACTAATGCCAGCATTAATGCGCTGATGTGTTTGAACTTGGTAAACGTTTTCATACGCTTTTTTTTGTTGTGTAGGTTTAGGTATAAATGGCTAATACCGGATTAAATCGACACACTTGCAACGGCTCGTATGCTTGCCTTTCTTAGAATAATTTGGATGGGTAGGGGAAGGGATACGGATTTAAAAAACGGGACTCCACAAGTAAAATCTTACTTGCTCAAGTATTGGAGACGAGTATCTTTTTACAATGGTTGCAAAGCAGGGTGCTTTTTTGCAATTTTTCGTAGGAGAAATACTTGTAGTGAAGTGTTCAAAACTGTCGAGCTGGGAATAGAAATGATATCATTTAACAATAAACTTTAATTAAAAAAAAGGGCAAAGCAATCGCTTCACCCTTTTCTAGTTTATACGGCAAGAGGATTTATTGTACAATTAACTTTTCAGTCCATTGTTGCTGTTTACCCATTACTGTTACCAAATAGGTTCCTTTTGGTAATTTTCTTACAAAAGATACAGCCGCAGTATTTCCTGATTTATTGGTTGATGTTATCGGCTCTATTTTACCTGATGAGTGTCGCACTACAATGCTATAAGGTCCGCCAGCCGGCAGTTGAATGCTAAACGAAGTTTGATAACTCAGCGGATTGGGATATAGCAAGGGTTTTGATGCTTTTTTTTCAGGTGTTACAGTTTTCTGATTGTTGGTGATAGCAGGTGCAACAGTTCTGCAAGTTGTCAATCGAATAACAGCTGCAACATTGGTATAAGCAACAGCACTGCATGTTGTACTGCTTACTTTCAATCGATAATATTTATTTTCTGTTAGTGTTGGCGGCTGATAATTATTGTTGGAAGCACCACCAATATCACTCCAAGGACCATTACTGTTATCTGCTACTTGCCATTGGTAAGTAACCGTTCCGGGTGTATAGTGACAATTAGTAGCCATTGAAAGCAAACTTGGCGTTACATTAGTACATAATTCTTGCGACATTGGTGTAATAGCACCAGATTCAATTGTTGGATACACATGAATGATTACTTCATTTGAATAAGCCACACTACCACAAGCATCAGTAACTTTTCTACGATATTTACTCGTTACATTGATAGGAGCTGGCAAGTAATTAGACATGGTTGCACCGTTAATTATCACCCATGCATTACCATCCCATAATTCCCACTGGTAATTCAAATTGCCATTACCACAGGCATTTACTACATCTACAATTCCACTTGGTAAACTAGTATTGCTACAAGTAATAAATGGTCCGGATACTAAACCGCCTTTCAGTGGAATAACTGCAGTTGAACTGATATTAGCGGTAATCTCGTTACTGAAAGCCATTCTACCACAAGCATCGGAAACTTTTCTTCTAAAACTAGTAGTGACATTAATATTTCCATGTGTATATGTAGTAGTAGTTGCGTTAGCAATATCTACCCAACCACTACCATTATTTATTTGCCATTGATAGTTTAAGGTACTACCGCCGGTAGCGTCTGCTTGGCTGTTGATTAATCCAACATTGATGGAATTAGCAGCACAAGTAAACGATGTATTGAAAGCAATTATTCCACCATTTAAAGTTGCTGCAACAACAGTATAACTCAGTTCATTGGAGAAGGCGATATTGCCCATTCTATCAATGGTTTTTCTTCTGAATTTAGTATCAATTGTAATGGCAGTTGGTATCAAATCTGGATTGGTTGCTCCGGGAATAATTGTCCAATTACCTAATGTTGTATTCCACATTTGCCATTCGTAAGTATAGGGCTGAACACCATCACTAGATGCAGCACTTACAAAAATGGCAGCAGGTGTTGCCGGTAATATTACACAGGTAGCAGTGGTTGCAATACCTCCGCCAAACAAATTAGAAACAGTTTGATTTGTTGTGATGGTTAGTGACACGATATTGCTAAACGCTTCGCCATTACAACCGGCATCTATTGCTTTTAAGCGATAATAAATGGTGAAAGGATTGGCTGAAGCTGCCGGAAGATAGCTGTCAGTAGTTGCACCTAAAATATCTGACCAAGGACCATTACTATTCGATGCTTCCTGCCATTGGTAAGTGAAATTGCCTGAACCGCCGGTGAAGTTAGTGGTTACAGCAAAAGGCAATGTTGGTGCTAAATTTGCGATAATGGTTTGACTACTCGGACTAATCGTTCCTGCAATGATAGCTGCATTAACCGTAAATATAATTTCGTTTGAATAAGCAGTTTGATTGCTTCTGTCAGAAGTTTTTCTACGGAATTTAGTAGTAACTGTTATTGCCTCCGGTTGGTAAGAAGCAGCATTGGCACCGGGAATTATTTCCCAATTACCAGAATTTGCTGTCCACTTTTCCCAAGCAAAAACATAGGGTTGAAGCCCATCACTGGAAGCTGCATTTTCTGTAATTAGCGGCGGTTGATTGCCACTTGTTACGCATAAATTACTGCTCGTAATACCTCCACCAAATAATGGCGAAACATTGGGTGGTAAAGGATTTACGGTTACAGTTGCAATTACATCTTCATTGGTTTTGTTACAAAGGTCTTCCCTAGCAATTCTTTTGAAATAAGTTGTTTGGGTTATTGGACCGGGTTGATAACTTCTTGCTGTTGCACCTTGAATATTGGTCCATGGACCATTTAGATTGGTGGCCGATTGCCATTGGTAAGTGATATTAACTGCTATATCTCCGGCATCAGGGTTAAATGTACCGGTATGATAAGCATTAGTAGTATTGGTAATGTTTGCAGGTGTGTTACCCGAAAAAATAGTTTGATTAGTTGGACTTACTGCACCCCCGGCAATATCTTGTACAGCAACCATTTTAGTTGTGGTGCTGATGGTAACACCACATCCATCTGTAGCTTTTCGGCTATAATTTCCTTGGTAATTGCTTGCCGTAAATAAACCGGCTAAATTTTCATTTGAACTTGGATTTGTTACTGCAACATTATCTCTTTCCCATATATAACTATACGGTAGTTTACCTCCCGATGCTGCAGTACCGCCCACATATATTGTTGGGGTAGAAGCACTACAAATAAGTGGTGTAATAGTAATGGTACCGGGATCAAATGTTTGACTGTAAACGCTTAGGGCAACAATATTAGAATACACTACCGCATTAGTAGCATCAGTAGCTTTTCTTCTAAATTCACTAGCTGTTGTCAGATTAGTTGTATAATCAATGCCATTGGCGCCATTAATATCTGTCCAATTTCCGGCACCCATTTTACTTTGCCATTGGTAGACTAATGGTGCAGTTCCGCCTGTTGCAGCGGTGTTTGAACTAATAGTAAACGACTCATTAGCACAAAGTACTGAAACGGATGGAATGGTAATGCTGCCGGCTGTAAGTGTTATTGGTGTTGGCGTAAAGTTGGTAAACACAACACTCAAATTAACAGGAGAGCCGGGAAATAATGGGTTAATTACATCCATCATCCATAACTCAATTTCTGATTGAGCATTCAGCGAAATATTGGTAAATGTTGGTGCGATAAATGCAGTGTATGGGCTGAAATTATTATACAATGTTTGTCCGTTAACGACTACTTTAAAGCGGCCATAATTTTTCCCTCCAATTGTAAAGGTGTAAGTGCCTGCATCAAAACCTTGCCTTTTTGCAATCAATGTAAATTCATCGGTATTTACCCCGCAGCCGGTCCAGCTTGTAATGGCAGGTGACGCTCCATTAGCACTCGAAGGTGATGTCGATTCTGACCAATGCACATTGGTATTAAAATTTAAAGTACTATTTTCTGCTTCGTAAAAACCACGATACACTAAATTATTTACATTATCCGATAAACCATTGTAACCTCTAAACACCCATCGGTTAGTTATTGTTCCCGGTTCAGATGCACTCAAATTAATGGCTGCCGGATTGCTATAACCCGAGCAAGTACCTAAGTTTACAAATACCCTATAACTGCCATTTGTTGTGGCTACATAGCTGTTGGTAGTGGCTGAAGGTATATCCGTCCAATTACTATTGATGAGTTGTTGCCATTGGTAGGTAGCACCGTTCAAATTGGTGGCCCTAATGGTAGCAGATTGACAGCCATTGTATGCAATTGGGGAGGTAATGATACCTGCAAGATCAATGACTGCAATTTCAATTTCGTTGGAGTAAGTAACTGCAGAAACCGCATCTGTTACTTTTCTTCTATACCTTGTTGTTTGGGTAATGGTAGGTGTAGTATACGTTGCTGAATTGGCAGATGAAATATCTGTCCAATTGCCATTGCCCACTTTTGATTGCCAAGTATAAGTAAGTGGACTACTGCCACCGCTTGCTGCAAGGTCCGAGTTGAAAGTAGCTGTACCACTGTTGCAAAAAAGTGGCGTTGTGGTACTGATAGTGCCGCCTGTAAGATCGGTTACAGTAATGGTAACAACATAGGTGTATGCATCAGGACAAGTATAATTCACCGCCCTTCTTCTGTAATAGGTAGTTTGCGTTAGCGCCGGTGGCTGATAGGTTAAGCCGGTTGCACCATTTATATTAGACCAATTAATGTTATTAGTACTTACTTGCCAATTAATTTCATTGGCATTTTCAGGAGAAGAAAAATTGGTGAGTAAGGCAGGAGTTCCACCAAAACCAATATTTTGGTTACTTCCTATAGCTCCTGCGTACAAAGGGTTATAAAAATTATGCGTTACTTCATTTGAATAAACAACGGTACCACAGGCATCAGTAAGTCTTCTTCTAAATTTTGTTCCGGATGGAATATTCCCTATTCGATAATAGGTTGCATTAGTATTTGTACCAGGGGCATTACTCCAATTAGTTAAGTTGGGTTCTTTTTTTTCCCACAAATAGTAATAGGGTATTGTACCTCCACTACTTTGTGGATCTGGACTGTATATTGTAAATTCATAATTACATTGCGATAGGTCATAATACATTTGGACTCCAGATGACACTAATGGGCTGGTAGAACAAGGGTTTACATTTACGGTACTTACATTTGTTGACAGGTTATTACAACCAAATGTTACAGGCACATTTACAGTTCTTCTATAATACCTGCTTTCAGTAAGTGCCGGTGGCTGATAAGTACCAAGACTGCCATTTGCATTTGGAATAATCGTCCACGGCCCCGTTGCGCTGCTTGAACTTTCCCATTGCCCACTTTCTATGGGTATTCCGTTTAAATCGAAATTGGTGGTTTGTGTGATAATGGCCGGTGCGGTATTGTACGCAATGGTTTGGTTGGTAGGACTAATTACACCAAGCACCGGTTGAACCAGTGTAAATGTCATTATAGTTGAGTAGGCAATCGCACCTGTTCCATCTACTACTTTTCTTCTAAATTGAGTAGATTCAGTAGCATAAAAAGGAGGCATATAACCAGTAGTGTTGGGCACTGGCGTGCCGTCGGTATAATCCGTCCAATCTTGTGTAGCTGTCTTGTATTGAGGGTAATACAAATAATTTCCATCACCGCCACTAGCTAAAGTTGAAGGTCCGGATAAAGATATATTTCCTGGAGAACACCGCCTTACTTCGGTATTACCGTTAAATGCTGCACCGGATGCCATTGTTATGGTTCCGCCTTGAAGGGCTTGCCCTTCTGCTTCCAAACTACTAAAAACGCCTATAAAACTGAATAATAAAAACGGTAGCAGATAACGCATACAATAATTTTGGTAGCCAAAAAATAGGCTTTACCATAGAATAATGCGGCATTAAACAGAAATATGGATACGACAGGGCATAGCTTGCCCACCCTTTAGATGCAATCTAATTCTAATAGGTTGCAACAAAAAAAGTTTAATCTAGAAATAATTGTCTCTGCTGTGGAGAGGGTAGCATACAGGCTTCTCTTTTGCCAAACCAACGATAGCGGTTCTGCGCAATGAAGTTGTAAACCGCATCTCTAATAAAGGAGGGAATAATGATAAAACCGAAGAGCATCGGCCAAAGGCCAGATAATTGTTTGGCTACCCTTAATGCTGCGGTACTCTTGGTGTAAATTTCGCCGTTCTCAATAAAAATAAAACTGTTGAACTCATTTTGCGGCAGTTGGTGTTGTGCCAATATCTGCTGACCATATTGGCTCTGCAAACTCGCAAACCTAAACTGCTGTTTGGTGTCTCTTTTAATCACAAACTGTACACTACTGTTGCAAAAATTGCAAACACCATCAAACAGAATAACATATTTAGGTTTGGCATTATCCATATGTAAAAATAACAAACCCCTCATTAGCGAGGGGTTTGCGAAACGTTAATTTATCCCATGTTATGAAATACCTTATTTACATCATCGTCTTGTTCTAAACGTTCTATTAGTTTAGATACATCCTCGGCTTGTTCATCTGTAATAGGAACTGTAGTGGTTGGAATCCACTCTAGTTCAGCACTAATCGGGTTAATGTTTTTTTCTTCCAACGTTTTTTGCAAGCTGCCAAAATCTACAAAGGCACAACGCAACACCAAAATAGGATTGCCATTATCGTCATTACTTTCGCCCAATTCATCCAAGCCATGATCAATCAATTCCAGTTCTAATTCATCCATATCCAAACCTTCGGGCTTCAACTTAAACACACCCATTTTCTTAAACTGAAAACTCACACTGCCACTATTACCCAAAGCACCACCACCTTTGTTAAAATGACTTTTTACGTTCGCTACCGTACGAACATGGTTATCTGTAGCTGTTTCTACCAACAATGCCACACCATGGGGGGCATAACCTTCGTACAAAATCTCTTCGTAGTTGGTAGTGTCTTTACCTTGAGCCCTTTTAATGGCCGCTTCTACACGGTCTTTAGGCATACCCACACTTCTGGCATTTTGAAAACACCTTCTCAACGCCGGGTTGGTAGCAGGGTCAGGTCCGCCGGCTTTAACAGCAATAATAATTTCCTTTCCAACACGGGTAAACTGCTTGGCCATTCTGTCCCAGCGGGCAAACATGGTAGCTTTCCTAACTTCAAAAATCCTTCCCATAATTATGCTTTAATACTATTTTTTGGTAATCGGCTTTGGTGCTACTATGTAGCAGCCGTTGCGTCGCACTCTTGTACGTTTGTACTATATTGGGCTAAGCGGCTGCAAAAATAATCTATGCCAGTCAAGCTGCCAACCTAAAAAAATAAACCCCGCTGTTAGGGCGGGGTTTATCTCATTTATTTCGATTCAAAATCAGAAGCATGAGGCAAAATCTCCGATGGATTTCGGA
>CALRUG020000108.1:0-10999 GCA_943371295.1 Synechococcus sp. UW140
CGGCATTATTTTATCTGGGGTATGTTTAGTCATCAGCCCTTTAATTGCCTTGATGAAAGACCAGGTAGACGCTTTAAAAAAGAAAGGTATTGCTGCAGTAGCCATTCATAGTGGGATGCAAAAAGAGGAAGTAAAGCAAGTTTTGATAGACGCAACTGAATCTGCTTATCAGTTTATCTACTGTTCCCCTGAAAGACTCGAAAGCGCATTGTTTAATGAGTACCTACCACTTATACCCTTTCGACTTCTAGTAATTGATGAAGCGCATTGTATTTCGCAATGGGGTTATGACTTTAGACCATCTTATTGTAAGATAGTAGAAACAAAAAAAAAACTTGAATCTATTCCCGTAATTGCTGTTACCGCTTCTGCCACTCCCTTGGTTTTAACAGATATTCAAGTACAACTCGGTTTACCAGAACCAACCATTTTTAAACAATCCTTTGTTAGACCCAATATTTCATACAGTTGTTTTGAATCGGAAAGTAAAATCAATAAGCTATTGGAAATTTTACAAAAAGTGCCAGGCAGTAGTATTGTGTATTGCAATAGTAGAAAACAATGCAAGAAAATTGCTGAAGCCATTTTATTACAAGGAATAAGCGCTGACTTCTATCATGCAGGACTGAATCAATTATTGAGAGAACAAAAACAATTGAGTTGGATTCAAAATAAAACCAGGGTAATGGTTTGCACCAATGCATTTGGAATGGGCATTGATAAGCCAGATGTTAGAACAGTGATTCACCATGATATTCCAGATTGTTTAGAAAATTATTACCAAGAAGCAGGAAGGGCAGGTAGAGATGAAAAAAGAGCTTATGCGGTGCTACTATGGCAACAAAAAGATTTAACTGAATTGAAGGTAAACGGAGAAAAGAAGTTCCCTCCTATTCCCATCATTAAAGAAGTATATCAAGCAATAGCAGACTTTTTACAAATAGCAGTAGGTAATGGGGAAGGGATTTATTATGATTTTGATTTCAATAATTTTATTACCCATTTTAAGTTAGATCCTTTATTGGTTGTGAATGTGCTTCGTATTTTAGAACAAGAAGGTCATATTCAATTTAACGAACAAATCTTCTTACCTACGCAGGTTAATTTTTATACCGATACGGAGACATTGGATCAGTTTGAAATCATGTACCCTTCTTTAGAGCCTTTGATTAAAGCATTGCTCAGAACATATGCAGGTATTTTCTACAACCGAATCTCCATTTATGAACAGAGCTTAGCAAGAATTTGTAGAACAGATATTGCAACCATCACGATGCAGTTAAAACAATTGCATCATTATGGCATCATTGAATATTTGCCTAAAAAGGAAACTCCTCAAATTCACTTCCTCTTAAATAGGGCACCCGCACAGTTTTTGAATATTCAACAAGACCATTATTTAGAAAGAAAAAAATTACATACCCAAAGAATTGCCCAAATCACACAATATGCCAGCCTAAATAAAATTTGTAGAAGTAATTTTATCGGACAATATTTTGGAGACAATAGTGCAATTGCTTGTGGCGTTTGTGATAATTGCTTAGATAATAAAAGATCAGCCATTTCTGCAACTGATTTTAATCAAATAGAATTATTATTGAAAGCCCATTCTTCAAATGGAATAGATACCAAAACTGTAATCAGTGAATTGAAAAATATTTCTCCCAAAAAAATCTGGACTGTACTCGATTTTTTACAAGCAGAAGAAAAGATCAGCATCTCCGAAGAGAAAAGAATTTTTTGGATGCTTAGAAACTAATATCGTTTTCTAGTACTTGTTCTTGAACTTGATCTTCCACCTAAACCCAATGCACCCAACAAGCTCCTGGTTATAATGCTTGCGGCAGTTCTTCCCACTTGTTTCACTATAGGATTATCAAAAAAACTTTCTTCTTTCTGTTTCTTTGATTCTGCATCATTTTCTGAAAGCTGCGATTCCCTAGCAGTTGCTTCTTGTTCGGCAGTTCTAGCTTGTGCTTCTGCTAGTTTTGCAGATAATATTTCATGCGCACTTTCAGTATCAATGACTTGATTGTATTTGGGAACCAATTTGCTTTTCGAATTAATTGTATTGATTTCCGCCTCGGTTAATATATCCATCCTACTTTGGGGAGGATTTAACATGGTATGAATCAAGGGCGTTGGTATTCCTTTTTCGTTCAACAGTGTTACAAATGCTTCACCAATACCCAACTGGGTCAACAATTCGTCTACATCATAAAAATCGGATTCAGGAAAATTTTCTGCAGCTTGTTTAATTGTTTTTCTATCAGCTGCTGTAAATGCACGCAATGCATGCTGCACTTTTAACCCAAGCTGACTTAGAATAGAAGCCGGAACATCTTGCGGGTTTTGTGTGCAAAAAAATATGCCAACCCCTTTTGATCGAATTAATTTAATTACGGTTTCAAGTTGTTGCAATAAAGCGTCTGAAGCTTCCTGAAAAATCAAATGCGCTTCATCAATAAACAAAACTAATTTGGGCTTATCTAAATCGCCTTCTTCAGGGCAACTGGCATATAACTCCGCCAATAGTTGTAACATAAAAGTTGAGAACAATTTAGGCTTGTCTTGCATATCGGTCACGCGCAAAATATTAATCATGCCTCTACCATCATCACTAATGCGCATTAAGTCGTCAATTTCAAAACTTTTTTCACCAAAGAAAATATCGGCACCTTGTTGTTGCAATTCAATTACTTTTCTTAAGATGGTACCAGTAGAAGTAGTTGAAATTTTTCCATAGGATTTTTCCATTTCTGCCTTCCCTTCTGCACCAATGTATTGCAATACTTTTATAAAGTCTTTTAAGTCTAACAATGGCATTGCATTGTCGTCGCAATACTTAAATATCATAGAAACCAATCCACCTTGGGTATCGTTTAGTCCTAATATTTTACTCAATAAAACGGGCCCAAATTCGGAAACGGTTGCGCGCAACTTTACCCCATTCCCACCAGTCAACGTCAATAATTCAACAGGATAAGCATTGGGTTTCCATTGATTGCCCAATTTAGCAGACCGTTCTATAATTTTTTCATTGGACACTCCTTCAGCTGCAATCCCACTTAAATCTCCTTTAATATCCATCAACAAAACCGGAACACTATTATCGCTTAAACATTCGCTAATTAATTGCAATGTTTTTGTTTTGCCTGTACCTGTAGCTCCTGCAATTAATCCATGTCGATTCATTGTTTTGAGTGGAATAAAAATATTGGCCTCTTTCACTACTTCTCCATTCAACATGCCGCAGCCAATTTTTACAAACTCTCCTTTAAATTGATACCCTTTCTGAACGGCTTCGGAAAATGCTTGTGCGTGGCTCATACAAATGATTTGTTGCAAAATACCTAATGCCATGCGCGCTATAAAATAAATTTTGGAGAAACAATTAAGTAACTTTGCAATATGAAAAAATGGTGGGTCATTGGGGGATTAGGACTGGCTATTGCTATAGGCAGTGGCTTTAATTCACCCAACCCTATCAAAACGAAAGCTCAATTAGGAAAAAAACTTTTCTTCGACCCTATTCTCTCAAAAGACAACAGCATTAGTTGTGCAAGCTGTCATATTCCTGCTCATGGTTTTGCAGATACTCTTGCCTTTAGTTTAGGCGTTGGCGCAACCCCAGGTAGTAGAAACGCTCCCAGTGTAATGAATCTTCGTGGTCACGACCCTTTTTTCTGGGATGGCAGGGCAGCAAGCCTTGAAGAACAAGCGTTGATGCCCATTGAGAACCCGGTTGAAATGAATCTTCCAATTCAAGAAGCTGTTCAAAAGTTGAATAATAGTGCTGTCTATAAAAGGTTATTCAGGTCGATTTTTAAACAGCTTCCATCCCCCCGAAACATTGGACTTGCTTTAGCTGCTTACCAAAACACCCTTGAAACAGACCAGTCTGCTTTTGATTTAGATCAACTGTCTGCATCTGCAGAAAGAGGAAGACAACTATTTGTGAGTGATAAAACCAAGTGCTTTGATTGCCACAATGGACCCGATTTTACGAATGATGATTTTAAAAATATTGGTCTTTACGATGGCATTAACTTAATCGATGAAGGGCGCTATGCAATTACTAAGAATAAAGAAGACCTGGGCAAATTTAAAACCCCTGGATTGCGCAATATCGCTGTTACCGCACCGTATATGCACAATGGCATGTTCAAGACTTTAGAGGAAGTGGTAGAATATTATGATAACCCCTATCAATTTGTACCCAAGCCTATCAATATTGATTCAACATTAAAAGAGCCACTTAAATTAACTGCCGAGCAGAAAAAAGATTTGGTGAATTTTTTGAAAGCGCTTACAGACAAGCAGTACCTAAAAAAAGCCCAATAGGATATTTAACAAAAGATTGCACCCTATTGCTCGGGAATTAATAGTAAATTATTGTTATTTCACTCAAAATTAGACAAATGGAAGACAAGAAACAATACCAGATATTACTTTGCGAAGACGATACCAACTTGGGTATGGTGCTCAAAAACTATCTAGAATTAAATGAATATGAAGTAACCTTGGAAAGAGATGGAAGATTAGGATTGGCTGCTTTTCAACGGGAGAAATTTGATATCTGTTTATTAGACGTGATGATGCCCAATATGGATGGATTTACATTGGCAGAAGAAATCAGGGATATTGATCCAGATGTGCCTTTGTTTTTCTTGAGTGCAAAAACCATGAAAGACGATATTATTCAAGGTTATAAATTAGGTGCAGACGATTATATTACAAAGCCTTTTGACAGTGAAGTATTGTTGATGAAAATCAAAGCCATTCTTAAAAGAAATGAAGAAGAGAATAAAATCAGCGACAATATTGAATTTGATTTAGGTGGTTATCATTTTAATCCAAAATTGAGAGAGTTGAAAATTGGAACAACCATGCAAACCCTTTCACCTAAAGAAAATGAATTGTTGAAAATGTTGGCTGAACATAAAAACGATTTATTGCCACGCGAACGTGCATTGAAAAAAATATGGGGTAGTGATACCTATTTCAATGGCAGAAGCATGGATGTATACATTGCCAAATTACGCAAGTACTTAAAAGAAGATAGCAATATTGAAATTGTCAATATTCATGGAAATGGATTTAGACTGGTAGCACCTTAGGCTTCTTGCCTTAGGTAAAAAGCTCACCAGCTTCACCCCTTTTCATTACCACCCCTAGGTGATTGTAAGCTTTCAATGTAGCTTCCCTTCCTCTAGGGGTTCTTTGTAAAAAGCCCTCTTGAATCAGAAAAGGTTCATACACTTCTTCAATGGTACCTGGCTCTTCGCCTACTGCGGTTGCAATCGTAGTAATGCCAACTGGACCTCCTTTAAATTTATTGATGATGGCAGATAAAATTCGATTGTCCATTTCATCTAAACCATGTGCATCTACATTCAATGCTTTCAACCCATGTTGGGTAATGCCTAAATCAATTTTTCCATCATTTAATACTTGCGCAAAATCTCTTACTCTGCGCAAAAGTCCATTGGCAATTCTAGGTGTACCTCGGCTTCTTCCTGCAATCTCCGCAGCTGCATCAATGGTTATTTTAGTATTTAAAATCGCCGCACTTCTTTCAATAATTTTTTGCAATACCGGTGCCCCGTAATATTCCAGTCGAGACTTAATACCAAAACGAGATAATAAAGGCGCTGTTAATAATCCACTTCTGGTAGTTGCACCCACCAAAGTGAAAGGATTTAAATTGATTTGAATACTTCTGGCATTGGGACCAGTATCAATCATGATATCAATTTTAAAATCTTCCATGGCCGAATAGAGGTATTCTTCTACAACAGTGCTTAAGCGATGAATCTCATCTATGAATAAAACATCATTGGGTTGTAAATTGGTTAGCAAACCTGCTAAATCACCTGGCTTTTCAATTACGGGTCCAGATGTTTCTTTAATGCTTACGCCCAACTCATTGGCTACAATACGACTTAAAGTGGTTTTGCCCAATCCGGGTGGACCGTGAAATAATACATGATCCAACGCTTCCCCTCTTAATTTGGCTGCTTTAATAAATATCACCAGATTCTCAATTAATTGAGGCTGACCAGAGAAATCATCAATTTCCCGAGGGCGGATGGTATTCTCAAACTCCTTTTCCGCGGGATTTAATGCATTCAAATCGCTGTTTAGATTATTATTTGACATAACTCTTCAAAAGTACAAATAAAGCAGTCCTTATCTTTGGTAAAATTATAGGATCGTGCAAAGAAAAGCTTTAGTTCTAGGTGCAAGTGGTTTAACCGGCTCTTATCTGCTTGAAATATTATTGGAATCTGAATTATACAGTCAGGTAACCATTTATGTTCGCAGACCGCTGGGCAGATCGCATCCCAAACTGGTAGAGCAACTCATCAACTTTGCAACGATTGAATCTTGGACTGATGCAGATGACGTGTATTGCTGTTTAGGGGCCACCATCAAAACAGTGAAAACCAGGGAAGCTTTTACATTAGTAGATTTATATGCTCCATTGCATATTGCCAAACTACAATTATCTGCAGGCAGTAAACGTTTCTTAGTTGTTAGTGCAGCAGGAGCGAATCCTAAGTCTAGTGTTTTTTACAATAAGACCAAAGGCAGATTAGAAGAAGCTTTGAAACAACTCAATTATAGTTCTATTTATATTTTTCAACCTTCCTTTATTTTAGGCCCAAGAAAAGAATCCAGATGGTTAGAAGAATTAGGAATCTTTTTCGCATTAAAAGCTATTCCAATTATGAAGGGTCGTTTCAAAAAATATATTCCTGTTCATGCAAAAGCAATCGCAAGAAGCATGGCTTATTTTGCATCACACTCAAAAACAGGTGTTCACATTATTCCATCGCATATTATTAAGCAATGGGAGAAACCTGATTTTGTTCCTACAACTTAGCCCATTGTACCAGGTTCAATAAAGCATCTGGGTCAGGACAATTGTTAAGGTATTTTTGTCGATCAGGTAAACTACATACCCCAGGGTAATCGCCTTTTTTGTTTTCCATATCTAGAATCAATTGAAAATGCAAGTGTGGAGGCCACTGTCCATTTTCTGCAGGCGCTCCAAAATGTGCAAAGACTTCTCCAGCATGAATAAATTTCCCTTCGGTTAAATTGTCTAGATCTTTTAATGCTAAATGACCGTACAAACTATAAAACTGGGCCCCTGCAATTTGATGCGATAAAATAATGGTTGCTCCATAATCTCCATAAGCTTCATTAAAAGCGAAACTATGAACAGTTCCATCTAATGGTGCGGATATTTCGGTATCCGCATTGCCCCAAATATCTACTCCTAAATGGATGCACCTAGCTTCTTCTTGAACTGCCCCATCAAATACCCTGCTTCTTGCATATACAGTCCTATGTTCATTGTACCCACCGATGCCATACAATGCACCAGCGGCGTGTAGTGTATGGTTGATATAATCAGAAAAACTTGCAGTGTCTTCAATGATTTCCGTGGTTCACGCTTTATTTAGTTCAGTAAAATCCATAGCAATCATTTTTTCCCTTTGGGGATTAAACGCGACTATTGGCTGAATAGCTAATTGAGGCTGTTGGCTTAACCAGAAATAAAAACTATTAGAGTCCATGCAAAATATTTTTGCAAACTTAGTTTAATAAACGCGGCAAGCAAACGGCATTCAACTGCTAATTCACTTTAATTGTTTTATTAGCAACACTTGCACTCACCACTAAAAAAGGTTGATCCTTGTCAATTCGATTGCCACTCATGACTACACCAACTTGCTTTGATGTAGCTAAATATAATTTTGTTCCAACCGTATACGATACTGATTTTTTGATACCAGGAAATAAAATATAGCCATAAGTAGCATTACCTGTAACCCCAGGACTATAAGATATGAGCGTCACTTTTTTTGGAAGTAATGCTGCATTTTTAAGATAGAATTTGATCAATTTTGATTCTCCTGTTTGAGCATATAAACAGTTTGCTACAAAAAAGGCAGAAATGATGATTAACTGTTTCATTTTCGTTTTTTTAGTTGATTAATTTATTGTTTGATACGATCCATTTCAGCACTAGAACCCGTTTCTCTATCTCTGGCACTTTTAATTTTGTTATTTCCAAAACGATAGCTGAAACTAATGGCCATATTTCTGCTTTCCCATTTACGATAAGTTCTTAAGTCTAATGTATTGGTAGTTGCTGTTTGCTCCCAACGTTGGGTATTCAATAAGTCGGTGATGGCTAATTTTATTGTAGCTTTTTCATTTAGTATTTTTTTGCTGACGCCAATATTTATACTACCCAATGCTTTTGAACGATAAATGGTTGTGGCATTTTGAAAATTATACCAGCCGCTGATATCTGCATTCCAATTTTTACCCAATGAAAAATTTTGACTCATATACCCATTCATACCCCAACTGCTTTGAGAACGATTTTCGAGTGTTCCAAAGCCATTCAGTGTTACTTGATACGACTGATAAAAAGGAGATACACTGATATACATATTCCACCAGTTGTTTACCGGTACTGGACTGCTAATACTAATATTGAGCATTTTTCTGGTGCCCGCATTTTGTGGAGTTTGGATGGTATTCTTACCTACTTGATAAGTTAATTGCTCAATATAATTATTTGTAATACCATATTGAACTTTAACATTCGTAGCGTATTTATAGGTATAACTCAATTCAGCTCCATAAGTAATTTGAGGAATTAAATAGGGATTGCCTTGTTCACTATTAAACGCATCCAATTGATAAATAAATGGATTTTGATCTTGGTAGCTAGGACGGTCAATTCTTTTGGTGAATGCAAAACCCAACTGGTGGTTTTGCTTGAGTTGATACTGAACAAAAAGAGTTGGAAATAAATTTAAATAAGCTGTATCGGGTTTAATGGTGGTTTGTTTAAGCAAACTGGATGATAGCCCATTTACAGAAGTTTGTTCCGCCCTCAAGCCTGCTTGAATAGACCATTGATTATAGTTTGCTTGAATACTTATATAGGCAGCATGTATCATCTCTTTAAACTCAAACTGATTAGACTTGCCCGTATCTGCTTTAAAAATTCCATTTTGATTTTGTGAAACCAATAATCCGTTATTGGCCAATGAATAAACCGACTTGAATCCTGTTTCTACTTTTATTTTATTAGACAACTGATGCATATAGTCTGCTCTAATGCTGCTAATTTGAATCCTTATATTGGCTTCATTATTGAATGCATTGTTGAATCTGTTTAAACCAGTTGCTAACCCTGTATTAATATTGACTAGGTTATTTAAAGCAGAATAAAACTGGGTATAATCTGCGTCAATATTTAGACTTTGTTGTTGGCCATTCACCCATCTATAATTCGCATTGTAATTATTCCGTTTAATATTACTAGGCGCATCGCTTAAAGTAAATACATTGCTATCTAACCCTCCAATTGTTTGAATAGTGGTGAGGTTACTATTCGTCATATTGGTAAACCGACTATTCTGTAACCATAGTAATCCGATGGTTGTTTTTTTATTTACTGCATAATCTACTCCTACCCTGTTATTGTTGCCGCCAAAATCATCTTGCTCAATACCGCGTTGTATCATTACTTGTGACGGTAATAGACGATCATTGTTGGCAATCGTTTCTTGATAGCCTTTATTGATGCCAAAATTGCCAAACCAATTCCATTTATTTTTCCTAAAGTTTAGATTAGTAGACCCACTGGCACGAGCATGTGTACTTTGTGTAAAATTTCCCGTTACTGATCCATTGAATCCATTGGTCAAACTTTTTTTCAAAATAATATTGATGATGCCTGCATTACCAGCAGCATCGTATTTAGATGATGGATTGGAAATGATTTCAATTTCTTTAATATTGTCCGACTCTATACTCTTTAATAATTGGGCAAGGTCTTGTGCAGACAACTGGGTATTTTGATTGTCAATTAAAACGGTTACTCCATTTTTACCCCCCATTTGAATATTTTCATTGGGATCGACCACCACACCAGGAGCAATTTTTAAAAGGTCTAATGCATTTTGCCCTGCTGAAGATGGCTTAGCCGCAATATTCAATACCGTTTTATCTACTAGGGTTCTAATGAATCGCTTGTTCGCAACCACTGTAACTTCACTGGTAGTTGTAGATTTCAATGTATCTGATAGTGGGAGGGATTGAGCTTGAGCAATCGTGCCAATCATCAGTAAAAAAGCAGTCAGAAATTTTTGCATGATTTTCGTTTGTGGGTGCAAAATGCACACACAAACAAGGGTGACCGCCTCAAATCATTATTTGAGACCCACTAAACAGGTATCAAATAATGATGCATTGATAATGAACAACTTAGAACAAGGAATTACTTAATTTGATACGTTTTAGGACTGTCACCAGTAAACTTTTTAAAAGCCCTATTAAAAGTTGCTTTACTATTGAAGCCCGCATCATAGGCCAAACTCATAATGGTTAAATGGGCATTGGCTGGGTTGGCTAAGTTTTCTTTTACTTCCAAAACCCGGTACTGGTTTACATAATCATTAAAATTCTTACCAAAACTGCGGTTAATGATTTTAGAGAGTAAGGAAGGATTGGTGCCCAAATGATTGGCCAAGTCGGTTAAAGTGAGTTCAGGATTACGATACATTTTCTCCACCAATATTGCGTTTTCCACTTTTTCTTTCCATAGGGAGGGAATAACACTGTCTGCCGTTTGTTGTGGGCTCGTGAATTCGGCTGGCATCAATACTTCAAACGAAGCATCTTCTGTTTGTATTTCTAGCGGTTGTTCTCCACCTCCAATTAAATTAGGCATTCGATAACGCAAGAAATCTAATTCAAAGTTTTTTTTCTGCTCAATAGAGTTGGCATACCCCGAAATAGCAATATAATAGAAAATAAAAGCAAACAACAAATAATACCACCAGGTATCTTGGTACCCAATATTCACCCCGGCAAGTCTAAGAATATCTAAAAAAATAGTAGAGAAAAAATATAAAAAACAAGCAATTAAAAAATTTCTCACCCATTTAAATTGAACCGTATC
>CALRUG020000109.1:0-10992 GCA_943371295.1 Synechococcus sp. UW140
TGCCGAAATGATTTCCATTTTTCTTCGTATACCTTGAAACACTAGCATTAATCCGATATCTATTAAATATCAAGTAAAGCTTTGCCAGCTTTAAAAAGTAAACTAAACAACTGAACAAATATTCATCATGAGCAATCGTTATCTCCCCCTTGTTACAAAGCATTTTGTATTAGCTATACTATTGCTAACTGCATCAATATGCTCTATAGCTCAAACCGACTATACCATCGGTACGGGTACTGTAGGCAATGGTACAACAACATACCCCTGCCCTATTCAGGATTATTACGAAGGTAGTCGGGCTCAATACTTATACAGAGCCTCTGAATTGAGTGGTGCAGGTATGTCTCCGGGTATGATCAATGCCATTAAGTTTAATATTACAACACTTAATGCTTTTGCGGGCAATATTCAGTCGTATCAAATAAAAATAACAAGTAGCAGTGTTGCTACTTTAGGAGCAACAACGTGGGAGGCAGTACCTAATACAGTATTTGGTCCAATTGATTATGTGCCAACTATTGGCATCAACACTTTTACATTTAGTACGCCTTTCTTCTGGAACGGCACAGACAATATCATTATTGAAATTTGTAATGGATTGGCTGGTAATGAAGCCGATGGCATTATTCATTATACAGAAAACCCAACAACGCCTTGGACAACCGGTTTAAGCTTTAATGGCTCACATACTTACCGTGCCGACAACGCAGGTAATTTATGTTCAACGCCAACTACAACAAACACAGGTACTCAAACCACTCGTCCTAATATTATTTTCAATCAAACACCTGCATCAGCATGTAGTGGTACGCCAACCGCAGGAACTGCAAATTCAAGTAACACAAATATTTTATGTTTAGGCACGCCATTTACATTGAGTTTATCGGGTGCTACCGTAGCATCAGGATTAAATTACCAATGGCAATCGTCTCCCGATAATATGACTTGGACCAATATTTCCGGTGGTACTACACAAAGCTTCAGTACATCTCAAATGGCAACCACTATGTTTTATCGCTGTGTGGTTACTTGTACCAATGGCGGAGCCAGCAGTAATTCTTCGAGTGTTCAGGTAAACTCAGTTAGTAACCCACCATATGTAAGCTTACCTTATACAGAAAGTTTTGAAACAACTTGGGCCAACGCTTGTAACACAAGAGATGTTCCAAACAGTTTTTGGAAAAATACCCCCAACACCGGAAATAATTCTTGGAGAAGAGACGATGACGGTGCTTCAGCTGCTTGGACTACTGTAAATGGTGGATATACACCTACAGCTTCAAGTGGCTCAAGATCTGCTAGATTTCATAGTTTTAACTCAGCTGTAAATACTGCCGGCACTTTAGACTTATACATTAATTGTAATACAACTTCTGCCAACAAAAGATTAGATTTTGATTTCATCAATACTAATGGCACAGATACACTCTCTATCCTTTTATCAACCGATGGCGGTACTACTTTTGTTAGATTAGATAGTGCAGGAACAGCCGCAGCATGGAGAACCAAAACAATTTATTTCAGTACTAGTTCTGCGACTGCTGTACTTCGTTTTCGGGGTGTGAGTGATGATGGAACAACAGATATTGGGTTGGATAATATCAACTTAAGAACATGGGCAGATTGTAGCGGTGTACCTACAGGAGGTACAGCCACTGGTAGCCCATTGAATGTTTGTGCAGGTCAAACCATTAATCTATCTGCAACCGGTGTTACCACCGGACCAGGTATAACCTACCAATGGCAAGTTTCAACCAACGGTGGTACAACTTGGAATAATATTGCAGGTGCTACCAACTTTACAGCTGCTACCACACAAGTAGTAACGAGTAGATATCGTTTAGTAGTAACTTGTACTTTAACAGGTGGAGGTTCTGCCAACTCTACTGAAGTTACCATCACCAGTCCGCCACTTCCTGTAGGTACATATACCATCAATAAAAATAATCCAACCACTTGGCCAGGTGCAGGTGCTGCATCTAACTTCAACTCCTTTGCTGCAGCATATGCTGCGGTGAGTTGTGGCATTGCAGGAGCAGTTACATTTGAAGTAGCTCCGGGTACAGGTCCTTATACCGAACAATTAATTGTAAACGGAATCGTAGGTGGATCGAGTGCAACCAATACCATCACCTTTAAAGGAAATGGTAATACCATTGCTTTTGCTCCTACCAATACCAACGAAAGAGCCGTCATCAAATTGAAAAATACCAAATTCTTTATATTCGATAGTTTAACTGTTCAAGCAACAGGAGGTACATTTGGTTTTGGTGTACATATCACGGGTAATGCAGATTCTAACGTAGTTAGAAATTGTACCATCAATACCATTACTACAGGAACAAGTACTGATTTTGCCGGTGTTGTTATCAGCGGAGCTGATAATAATGCGATTGGCACGGGTACTACAACTGCATTGAATGATGGTAACAGAATTCATAACAACACCATCACAGGCGGTGCATACGGTGTTACGCTTACTGCAACTTTTGCCGGCGGGGCTAATGGCTTTAATCAAATTACCAATAATACCATTCGTGATTTTTACCAGTACGGAATTTTTGTTTCGGGTAGTTATAATACGGTAATCGAAGGCAATAGCATCAGCCGACCAACTCGGACTCCGGTTACGGATTTCTTTGGTATTCACTTTACCACCCAAAGTAACACCGCCAGCATTACAAGAAATAAAATCTTTAATCCTTTTGGTGCAGCCACCAATTCTACAGCAGCATTCTATGGTATCAATTTTACCACATCAAGTGCTTCTGCAGGTATTGAGAATGTTTTTGTCAATACCATGATTCGTGGTAATAATGTTAATGGTATCCAACATGGTTTATCTAATACAGGTAGTAGTAACGTATGGTACTTCCATAATACCATTTCATTAGATAGTACTACATCAAACTCAACAGCGGTTACTAGAGGCTTCTCTCAAACTACTGCTGCAGGTGGTATATTCTTCTATAATAATTTAATCAGTATTACCAGAGGTGGCGCAGGTGTTAAACATGCTATCTATCTAAACAACAATAATGTTACGGGTGATAATAATAACTATTTTATTAGCAATGCTGCCACTAACCATATTGGTTATTTTGGTGGAGCAAACAGAACAACTTTAGCTGCTTGGCGTACAGCAACAGGACAAGATGCCGCAGCCAATACTATCAATCCGGTGTTTGCTAATCCTAGTCAAAATAACTTAACACCTAACAATGCTGCTATTGATAACAAAGGTTTGTACTTAGGTATTGATTTCGATATCAATAATGCAGTACGTAGTACTACAACACCTGATGTAGGTGCATGGGAATTTACACCGCCACCTTGTAGTACACCGCCGGTTGTAGGTACTGTAATTATGAGCCCGACGGTATTGTGCCAAAACAGTAACGTTAGCTTCTCTTTAAATATTGGCGCTTATGGTTCGGCACAAACTTTTCAATGGCAGTATGCAACAACTGTTGCAGGCCCTTGGTCTAACATTGGACCGGCTTCACTCTCATACGATACAACGATTGCAGCAGATAGAACTTATTTTTACCGCTGTGCCATTAGCTGTTTATCAACTACAAGTTATTCAGATACCGTGTTGTTAACAGTAAACCCTGCCCTACCAACAGGCAATTATACTATCGACTTTAATAACCCAACTACATATACAGGGCCTGCAACCGGTACTAACTTCAAAACTTTTGCAGCAGTTAAAGCCGTGTTGGGTTGTGGCGTTACCGGCACCGGTAATGTAGTGTTTAATGTTGTACCAAACAGTGGACCATACAATGAGCAATTTGTGTTGGATAGTGTAATTGGAATTAATCCTACCCGTAAAATGATTTTCAATGGCAACGGTAATACGATTGCTTTTAGCTCAAGTAATAATACTGAAAGAGCAGTTATCAAATTGAATGGCGCAGACCATATTGTGTTTGATAGCTTGGTGATAGATGCAAACGGACCAAATGCTTTCGGCTATGGTATTCAGCTCATCAATAATGCTGATTCAAATATTGTAAGAAAAAGTACTATTCTTTCTAGTACTACCAATACCGGTCAAAATTTTGCAGGTATTGTAATCAACAGTGCAGCAACCAATGCCATCAGCACCGGTAATACTTGGTGCGATGCCAATGAATTTGATAACAATATCATCAGAGGTGGTTACTTTGGTATCACTTTGATGGGTGGAAGTACAGCCAATCAAATCATCAACAACAACCGCTTCACCAACAACAAAATTGAAGACTTCTATTTCTATGGTTTCTATTCTGGTGGAACAGCCAATACATTGATTGAAGGGAATATCTTCACTCGTCCTACAAGAACCATCATCAATCAAGCTAATGGTATTTATCTTTCTTCTGGACCATCAAACAGTATTGTCATTACCCGCAACAGATTTACTAAATTCTTTGCAGGTGCTCCAACAAGTACGGTTGGTTTCTATGGCATTTATCACAACAACGTAGATGCCACTTCGGGTAATGAAATGACTATTAGCAATAATGCGTTTTATAACTTAGACGGTGCCGGGTTTGTATATCCATTATACAATAACAGCTCTAATGGTGTAAATTATTATCACAACACTATATCCATTGACAATCCGGGTTCTACTTCTATTTCGTCCGTTGCAGGTTTGTATCAAACCGGAGCAGCAAATAGTATCAATTTCAAAAACAATATTGTTACGATAACTCGTGGCGGTACCGGTTCAAAACATGCATTATACTTTGCGTCAGGTGCATCGAGTCAAATCACTTCTAACTGGAATGATTTTTACATCGATGCTGGTGGAACCAATAATTTCATTGGATTCTATACTGCCAACAGATCAACATTGCCAGCATGGAGAGTAGCCACATTACAGGATACCACTTCATTGAACTTTGATCCATTGTACACCGATTCTACTGTTGGTAACCTTGCTCCTAAAATGTTGCCCATGGATAACAAGGGTATCAACAACCTGAATGTTGCCGTAGACATCAATAATGCAACAAGAAGTGTATCTACACCTGATATGGGTGCATGGGAATTTACTGCTCCTGGTTGTATTGCCCCACCGGTAGCGGGAACGGCAACAGTTACTCCAAACAGTGGGGTATGTTTAGAAGTTCCAATTACTTTGAATTTGACCGGCAATACACCTCCGGGACAAATCACTTTCCAATGGCAATCTGCAACAAGTGCAGCCGGCCCATGGACTAATATGAGTGGTATACTATTTACACCACAATATGATACTTTATCATCAACCAATAATTTCTACCGTTGTGCCGTAACCTGTAACAACTCCACTGTTTTCTCAACTGTTGTTTCAGTTACACTCAACAACATTTTATTAGCCGGAACTTATAGCATCGATGCTACTCAGCCACAAACATGGCCTGGCCCTCCGGGTACTAACTTCCAAACCGTACAAAGTGCAGTGAATGCATTGCTGTGCGGTATGACCGGTTCTGTAATATTTAATGTAAAAGGAACGTACAATGAACAAATCAGAATACCTTATGTACCGGGCATGTCAACAAGCCGTACGGTAACTTTTCAATCATGGAATGCTAATCCGGCGGATGCTGTATTAACTTTTGCATCTACAGCTGCGGGTACCAACTACACATTAAAATTAGACAGCACCAATTATTTCACTTTCCGCAACATGACCTTTAATGCAACCAACAATACTTTTGGTCGTGTAGTAGAATTTGCCAATACTGCCGGTAATGATAGTTTGGTGAATTGTGTTATTAATACACCGGTTTCAACAACCAATGCCAATTCAAATGCGGCTGTATTTGTGAGCAGTATCAGAGGAAGCAATATCATCCTCAAAGGCAATACCATCAACAATGGCTCTAATGGTATTTACTTCTTCGGAACAAACGCTACCCTATTGGCTAATCCCGGCCATTTGATTGATGGCAACACAGTTAATAATCCTTATACAACAGGTATTAACGTTCAGTTTGCTAACCGAATTAAGATTACTAATAATACGGTAAATCTTTCCGGCACATTGTTCACTAATACTTCGGGTATTTATACCAACTACGCAGACACTGCTGTTGTAATTGCGAAAAATACGGTTAACATCAACAATGTAATTACCGGACCAACCTATGGAATTTTTGTGCAGAATACAAGATCAAATAAAGTAGATTCTTCTTTAATACATGCGAATACCATTATTGCGAATGCAGGCAATACCAATACTGTGTATGGTCTAACCATTACTAATTCTAAAGGTTTGTCTGTATTAAACAATGCGGCGGCAATTAATGCTGCAGGTGCTACTGCTTATGGTATGTTTATTCAAAACAATGTAGACAGCATTAATATTTATAATAATACGGTACAAGTAACCGCAGCATCTGCGAATGGATATGCAGGTTACTTTGCTCAATCTACTGTTGGCTTCTTTAATGTGTACAATAACGTATTCTCTAATAAAGGTGGTGGTAGAGCACTATTTGTTAGTGTGCCACAATCTTTCAAAGCAGATTACAATATGTTGTATGCCACAGGAACCAATTTAGTTCAAGTAGCTACCGGCCCAACCACCAACTTTACCACCTTTAAGGCGTGGAAAGATGCTTGGAATTGGGACAAGAGTTCCATCAGCTACCAGCCTGCTTTAGTAAGCAACACCAACTTGAGACCAGACTTGACTAATCCAGATTCATGGGCCATGAACGGTCGTGGATGGCAGATTAAAGGAAATGTGTATGACTTCAACAATAACTATAGACCCGATTCTTTAACAGCTGGTGTACCAGATTTGGGTGCTTTCGAATTCTACCCCACCGTGCAGCCAACAGTAATGACGGCCACACCTGCAACGCCGGGTGCTAATGTTACCCAAACCTTCTCTTACGGTACCGATACCGTAATGAAGATTAAGTGGGGCAGTATATTCCCTGCAAGTATTAATATGAGAAGATTTTCTGGTGATGTACCTCAGGTACTTACTCAGCCAAGACCAGATTCTATGTTCTTCTATGTTAAAGCTGATATTCCCGGAGGTGGCAACTACGATTATGATGCTCAATTGTTCTATTATGACAACTGGTTAGGTTCTATAGACCAACCTTCTCAACTAGGTTTGGGCAAAACAACACCGGGCAATGCTTGGGTGGTAGGATTTACCAGCCGTAACGATTTACCTAATCGTAGAATCTATCAAAACAATGTCAATCATATCGACAGATTTACTGGCTTAATCAACCCTTATGCACCACCTATTTTACCGGATAGAGATAGTTCAAATACAGGTAGAAGATTTTGGGTAGCTTATGGTCACCACCAAAGCATGACTGGTGCTACAGGCGGTGCTCAAGACATGGTATTATACCTTGGTGCATTAGACCAGCCAGCCAATGTGCAGGTAAGAGTGAATGGTACAACATGGGTAAGGAATTATACCATTCCTGCTAACTCGGCTATTCAGTCGGATATTATGCCTAAAACAGGTACCGATGATGCCAGATTATTGAATGAAGGGCTTTACACAAAAGGTATCAGCATTACAAGTGATGTACCTATTAATGCCTATGCTCATACCTATAATGGTGCTACTTCTGGTGCAGGACTATTGTTACCGGTTGGCGTTTGGGGTTATGAATACATTTCTTTGAACTCGGCTCAATATTATGCTTCAGATTGTTATTCTTGGTTCTATGTTATTGCAGATAACGATAATACTTTAGTAGAAATTACACCTGTAGTAACCACAAGAGGTGGCAGACCAGCTGGTGTTCCATTTACGGTAGTATTGAACAAAGGAGAAGCATATCAAGTAATGGGAACCACTAGTGGATCTACCGGTACAGACATGACGGGTAGCAAGGTTAAATCTATTCCCAATAGTGCTGGTAAATGTTTCCCTGTTGCCGTGTTCTCAGGAAGTAGCCGTACAGCCATTTGTAACACTACCAATGGAGATAACTACATGCAACAGGTATTCCCTTCTACTGCATGGGGTAAACGTTTCTTAACATTTAGTACGGCAAGTTCTACTTCAACTACACAATACAATTCTAATAAGTGGAGAGTATTGGTGCAAGACCCAACCACAGTCGTAAAACGCAATGGTGTTGTTTTGCCACAAGCAAGTATGATTACACCGGGCAACTACTATGAATTTGGAGCTACTACAGGTACCGGACCAGCAACTTCAAGTTATATTGAAACTGATAAGCCTGCTTTAGTGGCACAATACATGTTGTCTACTAGTGGTTCAGGTTGTTCAGGCCTAGCAGCACCAGGTGGTAATGGTGACCCAGAAATGTTCTACATCAGCCCTATTGAACAAGGTATCAAAAAGGCGGTTTTCTATAATACTACCAATAGTGCCATCACATCTAATTATGTTAATGTGATTGTTCCAACTGCAGCATTGAGTAGCTTTAGCATTGATGGATCTCAAACGTTTACCCATGTATTTGATCATCCTAATTTGGCCGGCTATAAATGTATCCGTCAAAATTTACCGGCCGCCGCAGGACAACATATCATTATTTGCGATTCTGCTTTCACAGCCATCACTTATGGTTTAGGTAGCGTAGAAAGTTATGGTTACAATGCCGGCACTTTGGTTAAAAATCTTAAAGCAGGTGGTGTCATCAACAATACCTTCAACCCAACCAATACCAGTGTAGAATACACTTGTGCCAATGCACCGTTTAGGTTTACCATGTCGTTGGCGGTTGTACCAACCTCCATTACTTGGAAGTTTAGTCAAGTGCCTAACTTAACACCGGGCACCGATGTAACCATCAACAACCCAACACCTACCGACAGTGTCATAATAAATGGAGAAAAAATCTATCTGTTTACATTAGCTACCAACTATACGTTTAGTACACCGGGCTTATATTCTGTACCGGTTACCTTTACCGCTCCTACTATTGGTAGTTGCGATAATAGCCAAACAGATATCATTTTTGTACAAGTAATTCCGGCGCCGGCTGTTGGCTTTGCCACCAGCTTTGTACCCTGCGTGGGCAATACCGCAACATTCACTGCCGATCCTTCTACCCCAACAGGTATCAATGTAAGCCAGTGGAATTGGACCTTCAACAATGGTTCAACCGCAACGGGTGCAGTTACCAACTTTACGTACAATACCCCGGGTACATTCACCGAAAAATTAAGTGTTATTACTGCTGATGGTTGTATTGCTGATTCTAGCAGACAAGTTGTAGTAAATCCATTGCCAACCATTACTGTGTTAAACGATTCACTTGCTATTTGTAATAACGCTTCAGCAACGTTTACCATTCAAAATCCGGTAACAGGTACAACCTACAATTGGTACACTACGGCAACAGGCACAACACCTGTAGCAACGGGTACAAGTTACACCGTGAATAATGTTACCACATCTGCTGAATATTATATTGAAGCTGTATCATCAGCAGGTTGTACTTCTACTACCAGAAAACGAGTAAAAGTACAATTGCTACCAGGCTTAACACCTGCTGTTGTAACCGTTACTGCACAAGCAGCTAACGCCGTTACTTTCAGTTGGGCAGCGGTACCGGGTGCAGCCAGCTATCAAGTATCGGTAAATGGCGGTTCGTTAGGTAACCCAAGTTCAGGTGCAACAGGTACAACACATACCGTTAGCGGTTTGGGTGTTTTACAAAATGCTTCCATTCAAGTGCAAGCCATCGGATTAATTCCTTGTCAGAATAGTTTGTCCACTACAGTTTCAGGCTGTGCCAACTCAGCTGCGGCAGTTGTTCCAGATTCTGTGGCCATCTGTATAAACAGCAATGTGACATTAACCGTACAACCAACCAATGCAGGTATCACTTATAATTGGTTTAATGTACCAAGTGGCGGAGCCTCATTATTTACAGGTAGCAGTTATGCGTTAACCAATGTAACGGCCTCTGCCATTTACTATGTACAACAAGCCAATGCTGCCACAGGCTGTGTTAGCTCAAATAGAACAAGAGTAGTGGTGAATGCTTTAGCTCCATTGGTTAAACCTGTAGTAACAGTACCGAATAACCAGTTAACACCAACATCCATCACTTTTGTGTGGAACGCCGTACCGGGTTCAACAGGTTATCAAGTATCTACCAACAATGGTACTACATGGAGTACACCAAGCAGCGGTGCAACAGGGTTAAGCCATACCGTAAGCGGCTTAACACCCAATACTTCGGTAACATTGATTGTTAGAGCCTTAGGCATCATTGCTTGCCAAAACAGCATCTCCGATCCTGTAACGGGCAAGACTTTGATTGATCAGATTTATGTACCTAGTGCATTTAATCCTAACTCAACCATTTCACAAAACAGAACCTTAAGGGTGTACGGATATGTAATACAAACCATGCAGTTTGTCATCTTTAACCAGTGGGGTGAGAAGGTATTTGAAACCACCAATCAAACCAATGGATGGGATGGTAACTACAAAGGAAAACCACAGCCAAGTGGTGTGTATATCTATGTATTGAAAATGACATTGCTCAATGGCACCAGCAGTGAAATGAAGGGCTCGATTAATTTGATAAGATAGAATGGAGGAGAGAGGAGATAGAATGTAGAAGAGAGAAGAGAGAAGGTGAATAGTGAGTAGTGAGTAGTGCATGATTGAAATTGAAATTGTCATCCTGCCCCGACTAGTCGGGGGAAGAGAAGTATCTGTTCAAAAAATGACAGATTCCTCGCAGCTCTCGGAATGACAAACATCAACTGTCATCCTGAACGAAGTGAAGGATCTGTTGAAACAATAACAGATTCCTCGCTGCTCTCGGAATGACAAACATCAACTGTCATCCCGACGAAGGAGGGATCTGATCAAACAAGGACAGATTCCCCGCAGCCCACGACTCGTCGGGGCGGAATGACAAAACAGAATAAAAATATTATCCCCCCCCCGGCAATGGCATAGCCATGATGTTTGGGAGGTGAATTGTAAGCTAAAACAGGGTACGCAACATGATGATGAACAGGACAAAACAATTT
>CALRUG020000110.1:0-10981 GCA_943371295.1 Synechococcus sp. UW140
AAAGCTGATCCAAAATAATGGAATAAGAATTAGGCTAAGTATCGTTTCAATACCAACTATACTAATATCTAAAACAGAAAGAGACGAGTGGTTTGTTTCAGGATAAAATAGAAAATATAATATCAATACCACTAAAGAAAAAACGAAGTCGCTTAAGATGTATAGGCTTATATTTCTTCTTCTAGGTTGCATACTTTTGTAATCATTAAACCAGTATGCTGGTATTATTTATTTTATCTAAAATTTGGTGAGCTACTTCCATTGCAAGATAGCCATCAATTTCATTTACCTGGGTTGGTTTGTTGTTTAAAATTGCGTCTACAAAAGAAGTTAATTCCAATTTAATTGCATTAAGAGGCTCTATAGAAGGAGTTGCAATTGCTATTGTTTTCTTACCGTTTGGCGTATCAATATCAAACGAGAAAACATTCTGGTCTTCAGGTTGCTTTAGCTTAATAATTTCTGTTTTCTTTTCTAAGAAGTCAATTCCAATATATGCGTCTTTTTGAAAGAGACGCATTTTTCTCATTTTCTTCATGCTAATTCTACTACTTGTTAAATTAGCTACACATCCATTGTTAAATTCAATTCTTACGTTGGCAATATCTGGCGTTTCGGTCATTACGGCAACTCCACTGGCTGCAATGCTTTTTACATCACTTTTGACTAAGCTTAAAATAATATCAATATCATGAATCATTAAATCTAAAATCACACTTACTTCAGTTCCTCTTGGATTAAACTGTGCCAATCTATGAACCTCAATAAACATTGGGTTTAAATTAAGGTCCTTAACAGCTAAGTAAGCAGGATTAAATCGCTCAACATGGCCAACTTGTAACTTTACATTGGCTTCCCGTACCATATTTACCAAGTTCTTGCCTTCTTGTAAAGTATGCGTAATTGGTTTCTCAACAAATACATGTTTGCCTTTTCTTACGGCTTTCATGCAAATTTCATAATGTTGATTGGTAGGGGTAATCACATCAATAATGTCACATGCATCCATTAGCTTGTCTTCATCCATGAATCGTTTAAGACCATATTTTTCTGTGACTTCTTTTGCATTGTCGTTGTTTGGGTCAAAAAAACCAACCAACTTAATCCCGTCAATTTCTTTCCAGTTATTTAGATGGAATTTCCCCAAGTGACCTACTCCAAAAACGCCTACTTTAAGCATAACTTAATATATCAAATGATTGGTAAATATAAATAATTCAAAAGCCATATTGCAAATTATCAAGAGAATACATCAAAATTTCGAATGAATGTTAGTTCAGATTCATCTAGTAATGTAGCAGCACAAGCTGCTGCATGGGGTATTTCATATTTAAAATAAAATTGACAAGTATGTATTTTGCCTTCATAAAAGGCCTTATTACTTGGCGAAATTTCATCAGTATTGAGTAATTCAGCAGCTTTAGTTGCCATTTTAAGCCATTGCCAGCCAATTACTATATAACTCATCATTTCTAAAAATACACTTGCATCTGCTAGGTATTTTTCCAATTTTCCTTCTTCCAAATATTTATTGAGTTGTTTGATGGTCCAGCTAAGTCTTGAAATTTCATTATTTAGCATTTCTGCATTCTCTTTTATCGATTCATAGTGAATAGCCTCATTCGTTACTTGCTGAATTTCATCTAGTAATAATTGCAGTGCTTTACCTTTTTCCATGATTACTTTTCTTCCTAATAAGTCTATGGATTGGATGCCAGTAGTTCCTTCATACAAAGACATGATTTTCAAATCTCGATAATGTTGTTGTACAGGAAAATCTGTTGTAAATCCATATCCCCCCAAGGTTTGAATGGCTAGCGCTGCAGATCTACTCCCTTGTTCCGAAGGATATGTTTTAACTATGGGTGTCAATATATCTAGCAATAAAAAATAATTATTTTTTGCTTCTGCATCATTGGTTGCATGCCATAAATCGTAGAGTTTATTGCATTCTATTCCAAGTGAAATGGACCCTTCTGCAATAGCTTTCTGTGTCAATAACATTCTTTGAACGTCTGCGTGTTGAATGATGTTAACTTGAGCTTTATTTGGGTCTTTTTCTCCTGGCAATCTTCCTTGAGGACGTTCAGTGCAGTATTGTAAGGATGCTTGATAAGCGGCCATAGCAACTGATGCAGCACATAACCCAACACTAATTCTTGCGCCATTCATCATTTGAAACATATAACTTAATCCTTTATGCGGTTCGCCTACTATGTAGCCGATACAATCATTGTTGTCTCCAAAACTTAGATGAGTAGTAGCGTACCCTCTTTGCCCCATTTTTTGGAAATCACCGGCACAATAAACATCGTTGTATTCTATACTTCCATCATTTGTTGGTCTAAATTTGGGCACAATAAAAAGAGAAATTCCTTTTACTCCAGCAGGCGCACCTTCAATTCTTGCAAGTGTAAGATGAATAAAATTGGAACAAGCTTCGTGTTGTCCCCCAGAAATAAATATTTTTTGACCCTTAATTAGATAGCTATTTGCTGTTAATGGTTTTGCAGAAGTAGTGATATCAGATAAAGAACTTCCTGCTTGTGGTTCTGTAAGTGCCATTGTTCCTTGCCATTCACCAGCATATATTTTTGGTACATATTGTTCTAATTGTTCAATCGTACCAAAACTGGTAATCAGTCCTGCCGCACCTGCGGATAATCCTAAATATCCTTGAACGCCGTTGTTTGCTGCTTGAAATAAGTGATGTGCTGTTCCAAAAATCATTTCCGGCAATTGCATTCCGCCGTGTTCAAATAAAGCGCTTCCTCCAATCCAACCTTGTTCTGCCGCAGCGCTAATCATTTTTTTTAGTGCAGGATGGGTCAAAACATTTCCTTTACCATCATAGGTTGCAGGAGTTGAGTCCATTTCTTTGAAATAAGGTGCAAAGGCTTGATCTGCCAATAACTTTGCTGATTCAATCATCATCCATGATTGTTCCTCATTTAAATGTGCGAATCTTTCGTACTTAAATAACTGATTTATTGGGTGAACTTGAAATAAAAGGAATTTCAAAAATTCCATATTGGTATACTTGGCCATTTTTATATTTTAATTGATCATGCTAATAATTTCAGCAACATATGCGGGCTTTTCTATTCCCTCTATTTCTATGGTGCATAATAAAAACAATTTAATTGATCCATTGGTTTGTAATTCTGCTTTTTCTAAGGTTGCTTTTAAGCGAATTTTGCTATTAACCTTGACTGGACTAATAAATCTCGCTTTATTGATTCCATAATTATAAAAAGAATTTACTTCTTTTAATTCAATCAAGTCGTAAAGCAAGGATGAAACCATCGACATTGTTAGGTAACCATGTGCAACTGTTTTTCCATCTGGTAAATATTTTGCTGCTTTTATTTCGTCAATATGTACCCATTGGTTGTCTTGAGTAGTTGCTGCAAATTCATTAATCATTTTTTGTGTAATAGTGATCCATTTACCTGGTCCAATGCTAGTTCCAATATATTGATGGATGGCTTCTTTACCGTTGATGATTAATTTTTCAAATATTTTTTCTTGTTCAATCTTTAATTCTTTAATAGGCGATTCGGTAAAAGATTTTAAAGAGTTGTTTTCCTCTGCTTTAATTTCGATAACTGCTTTCCCGGTTATTTTTCTTTGAATCATATCAGCAATTGCTTTGGGGCCATCTTCAAGTGAATACAATTGATGTATATGTTGTTTCAGTTTTCCTTGTAATATCCATTGAATAATTTGTATGAAATTTTCTTTGTTTGCCTGGGGTTCTTTTTCTGCAAATGCCCCCCAAAAAATCCCATGAACTGAACATCCTTTTAACAATGCTAGATTAAAAGGGATTTGGGGTATTGTACCAGAGGTAAAGCCGATGATTAAATAATGACCATTCCATGTTAACCCTTTTAATGCTTCTTCTGCAAATGGCCCCCCAACGGTATCAAAAACAATTTCAACTCCTTTATTATTGGTTATTTCTTTAATCCTAGTCTTAATATTTTCCGAAGAGTAGTTGATGGTTTCATCTGCACCGATCTTTTTGCAATAGGCTAATTTTTCATTGTTAGATGCCGCTGCAATAACTTTGGCACCCATTAATTTCGCCAATAATATGGCAGCAGATCCCACACCTCCTGCAGCCCCCAAGATCAATACGGTTTGGCCTTCTTTTAATTGTCCTTTATTTTTTAAAGCAAAAATAGCAGTGCCAAAAGTATACATGCATATGGATGCATCTAGTAAATTCAGCGAAGAGGGGATAGGGAATACATGGGTTGCTTTAACACTAACTATTTCGGCCATTCCACCCCATCCACAAAGTGCCATCACGCGATCTCCAACTTTACAATGGTTTACAGAATCACCTACTTGAATAACCACTCCAGCAATTTCGCCTCCAGGTGAAAAGGGTAAAGGGGGTTTGAATTGGTATTTATCCTGAATGATTAAAGTATCTGGGAAATTAACGCCACAATAATGTACTTCAATTAATACTTGATCTGCCTCTAATTCAGGGGTTTTAATATCCATCAATTGAAGGAATTCCGGACCCCCATGTTGGGAACAAATTATTGCTTTCATATGTACAGTTAATGTACAACCATTCCTGCAATTTAAAGCCCAATCATTCTTTTTAGCCTTTTAATGGTTCCTTTAAAAAGTCCACCATCAATTTGGATTCTTCTATCAGTTGTCCAAACCAGCGCTTTTATATTCGTTACATAAAATAGTTTCCCATACCCTTTCTCCCTCAATTTAAGGGCCAACCATCCATCTTCATTGGTGCCAGGAGGGTGATTGAATCCATCTACACTGATGCCTTGCTCTCTTCTGAATCCTGAATTGAAGCCATAAGCATTCATAGCTTCATCTCTAAAAATTTTATTGATCCATCTCATCAAATCGGCAAAATATTCATAAAAAAAATAGGTAAATCTTCCGGTATTGCCTATTGGGATAAATGAAAATCTACCATATACCGAACATACATTATTGTTATTGGCTAAAGGTTTTACCATTTCCTCAATCCAATCTTTAGGGTAAATGGTATCGGCATCAGCATTGAGAATATACAGGCCTTTGGCAACTGCTAAACCAGCATTTCTTGCATTAGTAATACCTTGATTTGTTTCTCTTATACAAGGTATCCCTGCATTTATTACCATCTCTTCTGTTTTGTCTTTTGAATTGTTGTTCACTACAACAATTTCGACAGGCCATTGTGTTTCATTATTACTCAAGGATAACAGGGTTTGTAAAATATTGGCTTCCTCGTTGTAAGCGGGCATGACAATCGATACAATTGGTTCCCCTTTTGATAATTTGCCGTATCTTTCTTTAATCAAGCTCGAAATACTGCTATCTGTTGGATCAGTGTTAAATAGTTGGCTAATATACGGGGGGATGGAAATCGGTCTCATGGTTTTGGTTAATTAAGCACAAAAATGATTAAAAACTATAAAAATTCGCGTGTTATATATTTAAATATATTTAGATTTCATACATTAGCAAAATTTTAAAATATGGCATTCACTGATTCTGGTACTTTAAAAATTGTGGTGGTTGAAGATGAAATGACCATGCAATTGATTCTAAAAAAATATTTAAGCACTCATTATCAGGTAGAAATCTTCAAAGATGGAGTAGATGCCATGGCATTTTTGCAACAAGGAAATGTTCCTGATTTGATTATTTCCGATTTAAATACCCCTGTTATGGGTGGACTTGCTTTAACTAAGCAGCTTCGCGCAAGTGATTTTTTTAATGCAATTCCTATCATTATATTATCTGGAGAAGAAAGCTCAGAAATGATTATTCAATGTTTGGAAGCTGGAGCAGATGATTACTTGGTTAAACCTTTCAATCCCAAAGAGCTTGAAGCAAGATTGAGAGTGGTTTTACGCAGGATTAGAAAATAATTTTACCAAATTGCCCCAATGAACACCCAACTACCTCCCCAAGAACAAGTTATTGTACTGCTAAATTGCGACGATTCAATATATACTATCTTTTCAGAAGCAAACTTAGGCGGCAGGGAGCTCAAAAGATTTGCGAATCCATTACTTTTTTTTGCTGATTGGGAAAATAGTAAATTTAATTTGGTGGCCATTATTTCCCAAAGTGAAGTATTGGGAACAGGTGGAATTTCTTTATTGGAGACATTGGTAAACAAAAAAAATATAGCTGTTCCATTTTTTTTAGTGAGTCAGCAATTAAGTGAAAGCACCGTCAAAATGACTTTAAAAGCCGGTGTGGCAGATGTGTTTAAACTGCCTATCAAAAAGGAAAATATTGAATTAAGAATCCCTTTTTTGATAGATCAATGGAGTCAGTTAAAACATGCCAATAATGTATTGGATTTTCACAAATACAAGACCCCTTTTATTAAGCGGGTTTTTGATATTTTCTTTGCCGGACTGGCTTTATTAATGCTTTCTCCTCTCTTGTTAATTGTATGTGTTCTCTTAAGACTAGAGTCGAAAGGGCCTATATTTTATTATGCTTTGAGGGTTGGTTCAGGGTACAGAACATTCAAGTTTTACAAGTTTAGATCCATGTATGTAAATGCTGATAAGCGATTAAAAGACTTAAAGCATTTAAATCAATATGCACCCAATACCGACGATTCTATTGCAAAAACAGAAGAAGAAGAGTATTTATGCGATGAATGTAAGGCAGCTGGAACTGGTTGTAAATTCCCGATTTATTCTGATACCATTCAATGGTGCGAAAAGCAATACAGCGAAAATAGGAAAGCAAAAGCGGGCTCTGCCTTCTTTAAACTAAAGGATGACCCAAGAATTACCAAAGTAGGTAAATTTATAAGAAACAGTAGTATTGATGAGTTGCCACAATTATGGAATGTAATTATTGGGGATATGAGCATTGTAGGTAACAGACCGCTTCCTTTGTACGAGGCGGAAAAATTAACTACAGACAAGTACGCTATGCGTTTTATGGCTCCAGCAGGGATAACAGGATTATGGCAGGTGGAAAAAAGAGGAAAAGGGGAAATGTCTGAAGAAGAGCGGTTAATGTTAGACAATAAATATGCGGAAAACCACAGTTTTTGGTATGATATTAAATTGATTCTTAGGACCATCCCAGCATTACTACAAAAAGAATCTGTATAATCTTTTGCTCATTTATTATTACTTCCTGTTTTTCATTCATTTATTGGATAAAGTGGGGATATCTATGTCCTAGGTTTTAACTATATTATTTATCTTTAATCTTTATGAAAATCATTGTTTTAGATATAAATAATTCATTTTCACTTGGTTCCAAAATGGGGTATTTGCTGTTATCTTTTAAAAGATTTTGGCTTTGCTTTTTTTTGTTAGGCGTTTTATTGTTAAGCACAAAAAAATCCCACTCGCAGGAGTCTATGATTCCTGAATTATCTTATCCGTTTTTAGAAAAATTAATTTTTTCGGCTAAGCAGAATTATCCATTGATGGCAGCAAACCTGCGAAAAGTGAATTTTGCGAATTATAACCTGAAGAAAGCCAAATTATCTTGGTTTGATTTTTTTACTCTTTCCGCATTCTATAGCCCTAGTACTTCTGTAACACTAACCAATGCCACATTAACAGGGGTTCAAATTGGGCTTTTTATCAATTTTAGTAATATCATTCAGAAGCCCACTTTAATTAAGCAGTCAAGGGAAGAATTGGCAATTGCCCAATTATCAGCCGATCAATACGCAATCACTTTAGAAACAGACGTGAAAAACCGGTACTTCAAGTATATGCAAGCATTAAGTGTTTTGAGGGTTCAAAATCAAAATGCAATTGATATTGAAGCACTTTTTAAACAAATTAAATTCAAATACGAAAGAGGGGAAGAAACTTTAGAGAATTATACAAAATTAATGATTCAAAATGCAGATCAAAAGCAAAAAATAATTGATGCTGAAAGCACTGTATTGATTGCTAAAACTACATTAGAAGAATTGGTTGGGAAAAAATTGGAAGAGATAAAGTAAATGGAATTACAGAAGTTTTTATTACTGCTATACAAAAGGAAGTATATACTGGTCATTGTTCCAATGATAGCGGTATTTGTCACCTATTTTCTAGTACGTAAACTTCCTGATACTTTTAAATCACGTTCCAGAATATCAACTGGTTTAGTAGACCAGTCTCAGCAATTTTTAGAGAAAAACAAAGGCCAGGATGAGAATAAAGCTTCACAGCAGTTCAGCAATTTGATTGAAATGAATAGGCTGAAAAGAAACTTCGACCAGGTTTCTTTTCAATTAATGGTGCACGACTTAACCAGTAATAAACCTTTCAGACCAGCCAGCAAGTTGTTAAAAGAGATTGGTCCTGATGCTAGAGCGCATGCCTTAGACGTTTTTAAAGCGCATATTGCTTCTAAACAACCGCTTTCTTTATTTGATAAAGACCAGTTTGGGATTAATCAGTTACTGATATCTATGGGGTATGATGAAGCGTCATTACAAAAGAAAGTGTTCATCTATCGAGTTAACAACAGTGATTTTATAGACTTTGAGTTTGAGTCTGAAAATCCATTTTTATCTGCTTTTGTAATAAATACCCTAATTAGTGAATTTATAGACTTCTATTCTAACTACATAAAAGGGAATCAAGAAAAGGCGGTCAACTTCTTAGACTTGTTGATGAAAAAGAAGTTTGATTCTTTGTCTGCGAAAACTAGATTGTTACGTGATTATAAAATCCGAAACAGAGTGCTCAATTTAAATGAACAAGCAAAGAGCTTGTATATGCAAATTGCTGATTTTGAATCTCGGCTTCAAATTGCAAAAAAAGATGTAGAATCATATGAAGGAGCCATTAAGGGAATAGATAAAAAGTTCAGCCCTCAAGACCGCAGGTATTTAGAGAGTGTGGTAGTAGATATCAATCAATCTGTCTTGGCTACTCGAGAGAGACTAAGGATAGTAACTAATGATTTAGTAAAAAGTAATTTTGATCCAAGAATTAAGCAAAAGCAAGATTCATTAAAAGCATTACTAGAGCAACAAATTTTACAATCAACAGATCGACTATTAGTAAGCCCTTTAGCCAATAAGCAACTATTGGTGCAACAAAGATTTAATTTAGAAATTGCATTAGACCAATCAAAAAGTAGTATTGTTCCACTCACTGACGAATTACGCAGACTCAACGAAAAGTTTGATATGCTTGTTCCCCATGAAGCACTTATTCAGAACTATGAGGGATTGGTAGATGTTGCAGGAAAAGAATACCTAGATATTCAAAATAGGTTTAACCAAACTTCTTTAGAGTCTAGTATGACTGTTCAACTAAGGCAGATTGAAATGGCTATGCCTGGGCCTGCTCAGCCTTCAAAAAAATTATTATTAGTTGCATTAGCGGGAATAATCAGTTTCATATTTTGTTTAGCCGCATTATTTGTCATTTTCTATTTAGACGACAGTATTCAAAACTCAACTGATTTAGCAAATAAGACCAATTTGCCTGTATTGGCTTATCTGCCATATATCAATACTTCCATGTTAGATTTAACCAATCTATGGAAGAATGGTGAGGGCAACAAAGTAACCATTGCTTTTAAGAATTTGTTGCGATCCCTGCGTTTCGAAATTGAAAGGGAAATGGGGCATAAAAAGCTCTTAGTGATTACCAGTTTATCTGATGGCGAGGGTAAAACTTTAATATCACTGGGTCTTGCATATGCTTACTCAATGGTAAATAAGCGAGTACTGGTAATAGACGGCAACTTTGATCAACCTACTATTACTGCCACAACCGGAACAAATTGTTATTTAGAAGACTATTTGAAAAATCGAATAACTCTCTCTGAAATAATAAAAGAGGGCAGGGTGAGTGTCTTAGGTAATAGAGGTGGAGATACATCTATTTTTGAATTTTGTGATGAATCTATTGTAAAACCTAAATTGGCATTTTTGCGAGACGTATTTGATATAATTATTATTGAAGCACCTGCTATGGACAAGCTAAATAAGTCTAGAGAATGGATTGTGCTTGCAGATAAAGTTGTTACCATATTTGCTGCAGGTTCAACCATCAAAAATGGTAAGCATCAAAGTGTTCAATACCTATACGATTTGGGGGATAATTTTGCTGGTTGGGCTTTAAACAAGCTAATAATTAATCGCCTGAATAAGATTCCAAAATAATTAAATGCCCTGCTATGAATATTCAAGATATCATCAAATTGATTTGGTATGTTTTTCAAATAGCAATTGGGTACAATTTGGTTTTGCCTTTTCTTTTATTGTTTATTTATGCACTAGTAAGGAGCAATAAAGGGAATATTGCTAAGCCATCAGTTGAAGCTGATTATGCAATTATCGTAACTGCATATGAACAAACCACTTTGATTCCTGCGGTGGTTGCTTCATTGCTAAAGCTGAATTACAGCAATTTTATCATTTATATTGTAGCTGATAAATGCGATGTTTCTAATTTGAAGTTTGAAGATGAAAGAGTCATTGTTCTGCGGCCAGAGCATACTTTGTCTAGCAATACAAGGTCTCATTTTTATGCAATTCATCGATTCATACGCCCACATGAAAGATTAACTATTATAGATAGCGACAATTTAGTTGATCCCAATTATTTAAATGAAATCAATCGTTTTTTTGATCAGGGTTACAGCGCTGTTCAAGGTGTTAGGGATGCAAAAAATTTAGATACGCTCTATGCAGCATTAGACGGCGCAAGAGATATTTATTATCATTTTTATGATGGGAAAGTATTGTTTAATACAGGCTCTTCTGCAACATTGGCTGGCTCTGGAATGGCTTTTACTACACAACTTTATAAAGATTGCTTAGAGCATCAGGATATTACTGGGGCTGGTTTTGATAAAATTCTACAGAAAGAAATTGTGTCAAGGGGATATCGTATAGCTTTTGCAGAAAGTGCAATTGTTTATGATGAAAAAACATCAAAAAGTGATCAGTTGGTTAATCAAAGGGCAAGGTGGATCAATACCTGGTTTAAATATTTTTCTTTTG
>CALRUG020000111.1:0-10903 GCA_943371295.1 Synechococcus sp. UW140
ATAAAAAAGCACTGGCGGAAGGTAAACAACTCGCATTTGAAATAAAGTTCTAAATACGTAGATTTCTTAAATTACTGATTTCGTAAAACGATTTCCCGATTGCTACTTTTTAATAGGGGTTCATGCAACAGTTTTGCACCTCATTTAAAAAGCAATATTGTGAAGAGATTATTCGTATTACCTATTTTAATAATTATAAATACTGCTTCTGCTCAAACAGAAAAAGATTCTATTAACACTATTGAATTAGACGCCATTACAATCGTTGGATCTAAAGCGCATTTAATTCCTGGGTCAGGACAATACATAAGTAATAAACAACTGCAAAAGCTGAATCAAACGAATATCAATCATGTATTAAGAACTATTCCAGGTGTAAACATTAGAGATGAGGAGGGGTTTGGATTAAGGCCGAATATTGGATTAAGAGGTACTCCAGTTAACAGAAGTGCCAAGATTACATTGATGGAAGACGGAGTTTTAATTGCTCCTGCACCTTATGCAGATCCCTCGGCTTATTATTTCCCCAGTTTTGCGCGTATGCAAGGTGTGGAAGTATTAAAAGGAAGCAGCCAGATTAAATATGGTCCTTATACAGTAGGTGGTGCAGTTAATTTACT
This sequence comes from Synechococcus sp. UW140, assembly GCA_943371295.1. Taxonomy (GTDB): domain Bacteria; phylum Bacteroidota; class Bacteroidia; order Chitinophagales; family Chitinophagaceae; genus Sediminibacterium. Next base: position 621 of record CALRUG020000111.1, read on the forward strand.
GTCTACCGCTATTCCCCATTCCTTCAAAGGATTTGCTCAATTATCTGCTGGAAGTTTTGGTACCAATCAGCAAAGGCTTTGGGTAGGAGATAGCCAACGAAATTTTGATTATGTATTTGAAGTAAATCGATTGGCTAGCGATGGATTTAAAGAACTAGACAATGGTGGTGCTACCGGATTTGATAGAAGAGATATCATGGCCAAATTGCGTTGGCATAATGGGGCATCTTCAAAAGTACCTCAATCGCTTACACTTAAAATGGTGAATACTTCAGAAAAAGCCAATGAAACTTATTTGGGATTAACCTTTGAAGATTATGCAATCAATCCATTAAGAAGGTACTCAGCCTCTCAAAAAGATTTATTAAGCCTTAGTCATAATCATCTTTCTTTAACACATTCCATTAAACCAACTAGTCAATTTTCTTTAGTAACTACTGCCTATTATTCTACAACATTTAGGGATTGGGGAAGAGTAAATACAATCGGGGGGCAAAGCGTCAACAATATTTTAAGTAATCCCAGTTTGCACCAACTTCCTTATCAAATTATGATTGGAAAAGCCAATGGGAATATTGATTTTCAAAATGCTGCTAGAACTTATTTTTCAAAAGGTATTCAGTCTAATGCACAATTTGATTTTGTATCAGGTAGTATAAAACATAAGCTTCAAATAGGTATTCGTGTTCATGCTGATCAAGCAGATCGTTATGCAACCAGGTCAGTATATGCAATGACTAATGGTACCATGATTCAGACCAATGCTGGAGTAAATGGAAACCAAGAAAATCAAATTCGAAATGCAAAGTCCGTAGCTACTTATTTAAGTTATGATTTAGTGTATAAAGGTTTAAAAGTTAGTCCTGGTATACGCTACGAAAATATCCAATTTGATTTCCAAAATTTTGGAAATTCAGACAATGGTAGGTTGGGTACTAATTTGCGTTCTGCTACAAACCAAATGCAAATTGTTTTGCCGGGCATTGGATTTAATTACGAGTTTAAAAATGGAAATGATTTATTTGCCGGTATTCATAAGGGTTTTTCTCCTCCTGGTATGCCATCTGTTAGTTCTATTACTGGTCAAGCAAAAGTTGAAACTGCCATCAATTATGAAATTGGCTATCGATACAACAACCAAGCATTGCAATTTCAAGTTGCTGCTTTTTTAAATGATTATGCAAATATTTTAGGTTCAGATAATATGTCTGGTGGAGGTTTAGGAACTGGGGATCAGTTTAATGCAGGAAATGCTACCATCAAAGGGATAGAATTCAGCTTGGGCTATGATTTATTGTATAAAGAAAATGCCAAAGTTAAATTGCCCATCCATCTTTCATACACTTATACCCATGCTTCTTTCAGAGAAACATTCCAAAATGGGGGTGGAGATTGGGGGTCTGGTATTATCAACAAAGGAGATTTAATTCCTTTTATAACACCACATCTAATAACTACAAGTGTAGGAATTGAAACCAATCAATTCAATGCTACTTTAGTTGGTCGATATGTTGGTGAAACTAGAACTATTCCCGGTCAATCTAATACCATTGTTCCTCAAAACAATATATTGTATAATAATGTGAATGCGATTGCTGGTTTTTTAATCATTGATCTCTCCAGCAATTTTCAATTCAATAAAACGCTGAGCACTTTTGCAACTTTGAATAATATAACGAACAACAGAAATATTGTTGCCAATTTACCCAATGGTTATAGGCCCAATTTGCCTCTTAGCGTAATGGTCGGGATAAAAGTATCATTATAGCAATTACATACTGATTTTAATGTATACTTAAGAAAAGGAAATGTTTTTTAACATTTCCTTTTCTTGTTGCAGATTACTCTATATTTACTGCTTAAAATCCAATGGAATAAATCAACTCCTCATTTTTATTCCCTAGTCCATTATCGTTGATTTATTTTTTAATTCTTAATTAAAGAAACCTATGCGCATTTCTACCTCCCCGCCAATGGCCAAACAGGAAAAGTCTGCCTTTCCCTTTCAGTGGAAAAAGACATTTTTATTAATGCTCTTCTTCTTGAGTGGAACCTCTGCTCTGTTTGCTACCCATTTTAGATATGGGGTAATGACAGCAACAAGAACTGCAGAAACTACTACCACAGTTACGTACAGCATTAAATTGTCTTTATCCTGGAATCTTGCCTTTCCATTTGGAGCTAATCCTGCTCATTCAATTACTATGTCTGGCGGAAATTCTGGTAGTTTTTTGGTATCAGGCCCTTTGGTACTAGATCCTTCAGGCTTATGGAGAAACCAAATTGCTACAGGTACAGTAACATTAAATAAATCAGCAACCCTTACCAAGCTAAGTTTTTCTAGTAATGCAAAAATTAGCAATATTGTAAACAATGCTGATAAGGCTTGGGATGTGTATTGTATAATTAATACCAATGCACCTGGAAGTCCGCCAATCTCCAATATGCCGGCGATTATTAAAATGCCTATTGGAGCTCCTGCAGCTACTTACTCCGTTCCTGTTTCAGATCCTGATGCGGGAACAACTTTTAGTTTTGGCGTTCCTTCATTTACTGGTGCTTTATTCGGCTCTACCAATCCAGTTGGTTTCTCAATTAATACTGCAGGTCTTATCAGTTTTAATACGGTAGGAAAAACCATAGGAAGTTTACACAATGCTTTAATTACAGTTAGTGACAACAACGGAAACACCCTTTTACTCGACTTTTTGATTGAAATGGTTGGGCCTTCTAATCCTCCTGCGTTTGATTATTCAGTCACACCAGCGAATGGCACTGAATTTAATGTAATAGCTGGACAAAATATCAGTTTTGGTATTAAAGCAACAGACCCTGATGCAAATAGCACAGTTGGATTATCTGTTGCAGGTTTAAATAGTGCTATTACCATTGCTAATTTCAGCAGTAACCCTCTGCCTGCAACGGGTAACCCTGCTGTAACCAGTTTTAGTTACACACCGAATGGTGCAGCCATTGGTAGTTCAACTGTATTAAATATTATTGCAACAGATAATGTTGGAGTGCAAAGTTCTACTTCGGTAACTATTAAAGTAGTTGCAGAACCAGCCCCTGTATTTGTTGCACCTACACCTATTTCAAATTCAGTAAGACTTTTACAAACTGGTGTTTTACACCAAGATCAAATTGTTGCTTCAAGTAGTTTGGGTTCAAATGTAAGTATAGCATTTGCTACAATTCCTGCTGGTGCTACGCTTTCGCCTGCCGTTCCAACAATAGGTGCTAATCCAGCAACAACAACTTTTAGTTGGACACCTACTCCTGCTAACTGGGGCTTGCATAATTTAAATTTTCAAGCTGTAATCAGCAATATACCTTCCATCTTTACCCAACATAATTATCAAATAGAAGTAAATACTCCACCAGTATTTGCAAGTACACCACCTGCATCATTAACTGTGATGACGGGCCAACCTTTTACCTATAATATTGTAGCAACAGATCCTGATATTCCTTTTGGTGATCAGTTAGATATTATTGCAGCAACCAAACCAGCCTGGTTAACGCTTACACAAACAAGCCCTACAACAGCTGTGTTAACCGGTACACCAACTGCTGCAAATGCTGGTGCCAATAATGTTCATTTGGAATTAGAAGATATTTACCATCATGGAAATCCTTCTCATGTAGAGCAAGAATTTACCATTACAGTAATTGCAGGTGTAGCACCTTCTATTGTAAGTCCAGGAAATATTTCTGTAAATGCTTCTACTGGTTTGTGTGGTGCAATTGTAAATTTTGCCGCAACAGAAACAGTAGGCAATCCTGCTTCAACTATTACATATTCTGTTCAACCTGGAACTCAATTTCCTATCGGATCAACCCAAGTAACTGCAACAGCTACCAATTCAATTGGAAGTTCTAGTGTTACATTCACTGTTACTGTAGTGGATAACCAGTTCCCAGTAATCAGTAATCCTCCACCAAATATTACAGTGTCTTGTGAATCTATTCCTGCTTTAGTAGCATTAACTGCTTCTGATAATTGTAGTATCAGTAATACACTGATGTACGAATCAATGGGTGCTGGAATGAAGACCGATTTGGTTCATGGGTATGATTTTGAAAATAATTTTGTTGATATAAAAGGAACTTCTAGTGCAACCAATGTTGGCGGAGTAACTTTTGCACCGGGTATTACTGGCTCTGCACTTAGTTTTGACGGAGCAAATAGGTTCATCAATTTTGGAAACACTGCTTCTTTAAACGGTGCAATCAATTTTGGTTTATCTGTTTGGGTTAAAACCAACTCAGGATCACCAATGACCGTAATACAACAAAGAGATGGTCAGTACAATGGACAATATATCTTAAATATTGGTTCAGATCATAATGGTGGAAACCAATATCCTGGAAAGGTTTACTTCATGGTCTATAATAATGCTTTCCAATTTGAATTGGTTTCAAGTGTAAGAGTAGATGATGGCAAATGGCACCATATTGTTGCTGAAAGACAAGGCACAAATGGTAGATTGTTTATAGATGGAGCATTGGTTGCCAGTGGCTCTGGTCCTCTCTTACCTTTAAATGGAACGATTGGTACTTATATTGGAAGAGATGTTAGAGATAACTCAAAACCATATATTGGATTAATTGATCAATTAAAAATTTATGCAGGTGGATCAACGCCTAAGAATTACGATTTAGAGCGTACCTGGTCTTATACGGATGCTAGTGGTAATAAATCTATAGCACAACAAATTATCACAGTACAAGATATTACACCTCCAGTAATTGGAACATCTACATTGGTAACCCCTACTGATACTGATGGAACTGTAATTGCAACCAGCTCAGCTGGTGCAGTAGTTAATTATGTAGTACCAACAGCAATTGATAATTGCTCAAGCAATGTTACTGTTTCATCTGTTCCAGCAAGTGGTTCAATATTCCCTATAGGAACAACTACAGTTACATTTACAGCAATAGACGAAGTAGGTAATATTGCTACTTCAACTATGAATGTTACAGTTAAAGGAATAGCTCCATCAATTGTAGTACCAGCAAATATCACAGTGGATGCACCAGCGAATGCATGTGGTGTTGCAGTTAATTTTGCAGCAACAGAGACCACTGCGATTCCTGCATCAACGATTACCTATTCACATCAGCCGGGTTCTACATTCCCTGTAGGCATAACTACGGTAACAGTTACAGCTACCAATGCTGTGGGATCAGAAACCAAAACATTTGACATTATTGTAAAAGATATTACAGGACCAACAATTGGTACAATCACACATGTTACAGCAACTGCAACAAGTGCAAACGGGGCAATGGTAAATTATATTCTGCCAACGGCTACCGATGCATGTGCTGGAGCGGTATCTGTAGTGGGTATACCTGCAAGTGGTTCAGTTTTCCCAATTGGGGTAACTGAAGTACAAATCATTGCAACGGATGTTAATGGTAACTCTGTGTCTACACAATTATTTGTTACTGTTTCAGGTGTTGCACCTTCTTTAGTAGTGCCATCCAATATCACAGTGGATGCACCATCGAATGCATGTGGCGCGGTTGTAAACTTTACTGCGACAGAAACAACAGCCATTCCTGCATCAACGATTACGTATTCACATCAGCCAGGTTCTACATTCCCTGTTGGCGTAACAACGGTAACAGTTACAGCTACCAATGCAGTTGGAACAGAAACTAAAACATTTGATATTATAGTAAAAGATGTGACAGCACCAACAATTGGTACAATCACAGATGTTACTGCAATTGCAACAAGTGCAAACGGAGCAATGGTAAATTATGTACTACCAACGGCTACCGATGTATGTGCTGGAGCGGTATCTGTTGTGGGTTTACCTGCAAGCGGCTCATTGTTCCCAATTGGCGTAACAGTGGTACAAATTATTGCAACGGATGTAAATGGTAATTCTGTGCCTGCTCAATTAAATATTACCGTCCAACCTGTTCTACCTTCAATAGAAGTGCCAAGTACTATTACTGTGAATGCACCAGCGAATGCATGTGGCACGGTTGTAAATTTTGCAGCTACAGAAACTACGGCCATTCCTGCATCAACAATTACATACTCTCACCAACCAGGTTCTACATTCCCTGTTGGTACTACTGTTGTAACTGCAACTGCAACTAATGATTTTGGCAGCAGCCAAAAGACATTTGAGATCATCGTTAAAGATGTGACAGCACCAACGATTGCAGCTTCTAATAATATCAATGCAATTGCAACGAGTGCAAATGGAGCGGTAGTCAATTATGCTTTACCAACTGCAACAGATAATTGTGGTGGTCAAGTAACTGTAGTTGCAACACCAGTGAGTGGATCTGTGTTCCCAATAGGTACAACTACAGTAACAGTAGTTGCTACGGATCAATACAACAATAGTTCTAGCACTACATTTGATGTAACAGTAGTTGGAGTAGCACCTGTTCTTTCAACTCCTGCGAATATCAGTGTAAACAATGCACCTGGCGTATGTGGTGCTAATGTTACTTACACTGCAACAGAATCAACAGTAGGTATTCCTGCATCAACCATTAGTTATTCAATTGCACCTGGTAGTATGTTTGCTATAGGTACAACAACAGTAACAGTAACTGCAAGCAATGCAGTAGGTAGTTCTACTAAGACCTTCACAGTTACGGTGGTAGACAATACCAATCCGGTATTATCACCAGCACCTTCAGATATTACAGTAGAGTGTGATGCGGTACCAGTTGCTGCAGTATTAACAGCTACAGATAATTGCAGTGCGGTAGTAACAATGACCGAAACAAGAACGAATGGCATCAATGCAAACAACTATACCTTAACAAGGGTATGGACTGCAACTGATCCAAGCAACAATAGCGTAACTGCAACCCAAGTGATTACGGTTAGAGATACAAAAGCACCAAGCTTAACAGTACCAGCTAATATCAGTGTAAACAATGATAATGGTATCTGTGGAGCAACAGTAAGCTTTGCAGCAACGGCAACTGATAATTGCAGTGATGTTACCATTACATACACCAAGAATCCAGGTACTGTATTCCTAGTAGGTACAACAGAGGTAACTGCAACAGCAACTGATGCTACAGGAAATGCAACCAGCCAGACCTTTACGGTAACTGTAACGGATAATGAGAATCCAGTAATTAGTTTACCAGCGGCACCGGTATTCTGTGAGAACACTGCAGGAACCTATACGCTACCAAGTGTAAGTGCTTCGGATAATTGTGGAGTAGCAAGTGTAAGCTTTGCTATCACAGGGGTTACCCAAAGAACCGGTACTGGTTTTAATGTGGGCACTGCCTTTAATGTAGGTGTGAGCACGATCACTTATACTGTAACCGATGTAAATGGCAATGTAACAGTGAAGTCATTAGTAGTAACGGTGAACAAAGCACCAACTGCTACCATAGCGGTATCTAATCCTGATGCGTTCTGTAATAAGTTGGTACTTGTTGCCAATAGCACCAGTGCTATTAGTGGATATGCATGGAGCTACAACAATACTTCATTTGCGAGTACACAAGCGTTGTCCTTAGACAATACCAATGGAGATGGCACGTATTGTGTGTATGTAACAGATAACAAGGGATGTACAAGCTTAACAGCAGTTAGCTACCAGTACAGCAAACAAAATACGATCAGTAACTATACCATCTTGGCATACAAGGAAGCAGAGTTGAAAGAATACAATACCGTACAAACAGGTAGTGTAGGAGTGATGAGCAAGAAGGGTAAAGCAGAGATTGGTAAGAATAGTTCAGTAGCTGCACCAGGTGCGTTTGTAAAAGCACCTAAGATAGAAGTGAAGCAGGGAGCGAATGTACCAGTAAGATTGATAGGGGTAGCAACAGTAAGCTTACCAACGATGCAGTACAACACCAGCAACACGAACAACTTACCGAACTATACCACCAACCAAGGAGCAACCATCAGCTTGAGTGGCAACTACAAGAACCTGAAGATTAGAAAGGGTTCGAATGTTACTTTAACTGGTACTACCTATGGTAATATTGAGATAGAAGAAGGAAGTGTGGTAAGATTTACGAGCACGGTGATTAATGTAGAGCACTTGAAAGTGGGTAAGGGCCCGAACAATGGCTTAACGCAGGTAAGGTTCGCAGATAATACAAGCATCAGAGTAGCGAAGCATGTACAGATAGAAGAAGATTGCTTTATTAATCCAGATGGATACAAAGTAACATTCTACTTAGGCAAGCAGAGCAACCACGATTGCAATAGCCACCGCAATGGTCATGGAGAAGGTCACGATGATGATGATGATGACGATGATGATGACCATGATAGAGGTCATGGCGATGGTGATCAGAAGTTTGAAGTGAAGGGAGGCAATACTACAGTGATTGCGAATGTATATGCTCCTACAGGTGATATTAAAGTAAAAGGTGGAGAAGGTTGTCATAAGAACCACACAAGTACCGTGGTGAAAATGACTGGTCTATTCATTGGTTACGAAGTAGAGGGTGATGGCAGAAATATTATCTGGAACAGTTATGCATGTGGCACAGCAGCACCAATATCTGCAACTGATGCACAACCGGTGTACAACAAAACAACGGAGGAATTGGTAGTAGCCGACGACTTGAAAGTTACGGTGATGCCAAATCCAAGTACTACTTACTTCACATTGAAATTGGTGAGCAAATCAGACTTACCAGTGAATATTAAAGTGGTAGATGCTGCGGGTAGATTGGTAGATGCTAAAGCGAAGCAAGCTGCTAACAGTACGTTACAATTGGGTCACAACTATGCAACAGGTAATTACTTTGCAGAGTTTATCCAAGGCAACCAACGTAAAGTGGTTCAGTTGATTAAGATCAAGTAAGCCAATAACTTACATAAACCAAAGGGGCTGTCAAGAAATTGGCGGCCCCTTTTTTGATTTAACTTCTCTTAAAAAATGACAATTAGGCTACTTAATTGACTTAATTAATGTAAATTGCGACATTAAACTAGCCTAATTCATGTAAATATGGACATTCCTCGCATTGTACAAACTCAAATTGAGTACAAAATTGGACAACAAAAAGTAATACTATTGTATGGTACTAGGCGTACTGGGAAGACTACAATTATTGAAAAGATTGTTCAAAAACATCCAAAAGAGGCAATGCTTTTGCATGGTGAGGATATGCTGATTTCGTCCATCTTACAAAACAGAACTATTTCAAATTATCAGCAGTTAACCAAAGGAAAAAAAATCATAATAATAGATGAAGCGCAAGCAGTGCCTGAAATAGGTAAAATTTTAAAATTATTCATTGATACTGTAAAAGGAATTACAATTATAGCTACTGGTAGTAGCAGTTTTGATTTAGTGAATAAAACTGGTGAACCATTGGTAGGTCGAAATCTTGAATATTACTTATATCCAATTGCTCAAAATGAACTATCAGCTATTGAAGACTTCTTAACAACTAAACAAAATTTAGAAGAGCGACTTATTTATGGCAGTTATCCTGAGTTATGGCATTTAAATAATGTACAAGAAAAGGAAGCCTATTTAAAACAAATGGTTAGTAGTTATTTATTGAAAGATTTGCTTTCTTATGAAAATATAAAAGGGGCAGATATTCTTTATAAACTTTTACAAATGCTTGCATGGCAAGTAGGAAGTCAGGTAAGCACCGTTGAATTAGCCACCAATCTGCAAATTAATAAAGCGACTGTTGAACGATACTTAGACTTACTCTCTAAGGTGTTTATCATCTATCCATTAACAGGTTATAGTAATAATCTGAGAAAAGAAGTAACAAAAAGTAAGAAATGGTATTTTTTTGATAACGGAATTAGAAATGCGCTAATTAATAATTTTAGCCCCTTGAGCCAACGAAATGATATTGGTCAATTGTGGGAACAATATATTTTAAGTGAGCGTATAAAATTCAATCGCTACAATAACTATCAACCTCAATATTTTTTTTGGCGTACATACGATGGGCAAGAAATTGATTTACTCGAATTAAATAATGGCCATTTACAAGCACTAGAGTGTAAATGGAAAGAGGCTAAAGCGAAAATTCCTGTTGCTTTTGCTAAAGCTTATCCTGAGGCAAAATTTTCAATTGTAAATAAAGAAAATTATTTGGATTGGATAACCTCTTTATAACCTATGTGAATTAACCAAGTCTATACATATCTTAACCAATAGGTGAACTGACCCTAATTGGGTATTCATATAAAGTATATTTGAGAACATAGTACTCCTCTATATTTTCAAGTAAACTTTTTATGATGAAAAAATTTTGTTCTATTCTAGTCGTATCATTCGCTTTTTCTT
>CALRUG020000112.1:0-10692 GCA_943371295.1 Synechococcus sp. UW140
CCATATCCCCAAAAAACTGAAAAAAGCAACCCCCCATTTAATAGAACAAATTGAAAATTTCATCTTTAAAATTATTAAATCTATTAATGTATTCTGAAGACAATTTCATCAATTTTACCCGCGTTGATCAAAAACTGATACTATATTGAAGAAAAATACATACAAAACGGTTGGTATATTTGGCATTTAGCACCCATTTTTAGCTGTTTTAAATACAAAAAAGCTGTATTGTATCTACCTTTAGTATAATATAAAAGTGCTTTTTACAACTTATTTATAAATACCCGGATATGGAAGCTATTTACTCTTTACTTAATCCAAAAGCCATCGCTGCAAAACGATACTTTTTCTATGTATTGTTGCTTGTTTTAGCACAACTTGGAATAGTTACTATTGCTAACGCTCAGGTGAGTGGAACTGTTTACAGAGACTTTAATGCAAATGGTGCCAAAAACAATACGGCTTCTTACAATGAACCAGGTGCCCCTGGCATTACCATTAAAGCATATGACAATGCAGGTACCCTATTAGGTACAACCACTTCAGGTGCAAATGGTGCATTTAGTTTTTCTGTTGGCGTTATTCCGGCAGCAACTAAAGTAAGGTTAGAGTTTAGTGGATGGCAGTCGGCTGATTTTACTGCTCCCTTCGGTGTGAACAATAAAACCAGCGTTCAATTTGTTACTGCCCCATCTACTACTGCAGATTTTGGTATTAATTATCCTGGAGATTATATCGACAACTTAAATGCAAGAATCATTCTTCCTACCTACGCAAACGGAAATAACCAAGTAGATAATGGCAATTGGTTCGATGCAAAAAATGGAGATGCAAGTTTTGCTTTTAATTACGACGGAGTTGCTGCTGCTGATGTAATTGCTGAAATGGGACAAATTGGTTCTGTTTGGGCAACCGCTTATAGTAGAAAAGCTGATAAAGTTTTTTATGCTGCATTTGTGAAGCGCCATGTTTCAATGGGCCCTTTAGGCATGAACGGTATTTATGTTACCAATAATGCTAAAAGTACCACTAACAAAACCAATACAGGCAATTTTGTAAACTTAAATGCAGTAAACCCTGCTTTTGATGCGGGATCCATTCCTGGCAGAAGTTTTAGCCCTGGTGATTTTAATAAAACACTACCCAATAACGACCCTGAAGCATTTACAGAGATAGGTAAAAAAGGAATTGGAGGTATGGCCATTTCTGATGATGGTCGTTACTTATATCTAATCAATTTAAACGATCGCAAACTTTGGAGAGTAGATATTGGCATAAATGGAACTGCTCCTACACTTGCTTCTCAAATTGTTTCTTACAATGCTTTCCCAGTTACAGAAGGAAATAGCAGCTTCAGACCATTTGCAGTTAAATTTTATAGAGGAGCTATTTATGTAGGCGGTGTATTAGATGGTGTTAAACCAGATAATTCAAGTGTAAATAGAGCTGAATTGAAAATGGTGGTTTTAAAAGTAGATGCTAGCGCAACTCCAGGTACTGAAACATTCACTACTGTTTTGGATGCACCACTTACTTATAATAGGAAAGCCAATATAAACACCGGATTTAACATTTATCACAACACAGATTATGTAGATCCCAATGGAACTATTGCTGCTGCAACAACCAGCCAAGGTTCTTGGCATCCATGGGCTAGAACATTTGCAGAACTAACTGTTACAGGAAATACAGGTACTGCTATTTATCCTCAACCAATGCTTACAAGCATTGATTTTAATCCAGCTGATGGATCTATGGTATTGGGTTTAATGGACCGTACAGGACATCAAACTGGTAATCAAAATAGAGGCACTACTGGTACCAATCTATTTACTGGAAACGCTGCTGGTGATATTTTAAAAGCCAGCAACAACGGCACTTATACCAGCTTTACATTAGAAAACAATGGTTCTGATGGAACCAATACTTCTGCTGGTGCTGGAAATGGAGAAGGCCCTGGCGGTGGTGAATTTTATTTTACAGATCGTTTTTCTGCTGGCTTAGGTGGCACTTTAGGAATTGGAAATATTACAAATGGCAAAGAATATATTGACCACGAAGAAACCAGTACCGGTTCTGTTTTGAACTTCCCTGGAAAGGAATTAATGACTACTGCTTTTGATCCAATTAGAATTTGGTATACAGGCGGTGTTCGTTATTACAATAACAGTAATGGAGTTGCAGTAAACGGTAAAGAACTATACGAAGGGAACGATGTGAGTGTATTTGGAAAAGCAAATGGATTAGGTGATTTAGAAATTATTACTGCTCCAGCCCCAATTGAAATTGGAAACAGGGTTTGGTTTGATGTAGATGGTGATGGTGTTCAAGACGCTGAAGAAAATGGAATTGCAGGCGTTACTGTTAGTTTAGTTCAAGGATCTACTGTTATAGCAACTGCAACCACTGATGCAGGTGGCAACTATATTTTCTCATCTGATCCGAATGGAGTTAACACCGCTTCAGCTATTTATAATATTTCACAAATTCAACCAGGAGCTGCGCTAATTATTCGTATAGCTAATGCTACTGGCACAAGCGTTCAAACCCCATTAAGCACTTACGAGTTAACGGTTATTAATAATGGAGGATTAGATGTTGATGCAGATTTAAGAGATAGCGATGCAACTATTACAGGCAATAATGCTGAAATTAATATAACAGCTGGAATTGCTGGTGAAAATAATCATACTTATGATTTCGGATTTGTTACCATTGGCGGCGTTGGTGGTGGCGGTGGAGGCGGAGTAGAAAGTAAAAGCTTAGGTGATGCAATTGCTTACAGAGTATTTAACAGAGCTATTAAAAGTGAGCAAGGTCCTGTAGATTATACTAAACTTCCTATTCCTGATCAATACAATAGATATGCTGGCGCTTCAGTAGGTACTTCTCTTAAACTTCAAGACATTTTGCCTACTAGATTGTCAAATGGCTATAAATCATTTATCTCTACTCCTACTGATATTATTTCTATCACCAATGCGAAAGAAATAATGTCCATTGACTTTGTGAGCAATAATGTATCTAAAGCGGTTGCTTTTGGAACTAGAACTGTTGGACAAGTTTACGACCATACTAAAGCAATTTGTGATCGCTTAAAAGGATTTGAATTGATTTCGTTGAAAAAAATCAATGTTAAAGGATACGAATTAGTTCAATACAATTTAAAAAATAACAAAGGCGAAATTGAATACGCAACAAGCTTTATCATTGGTGCAGAAAGCGGAAGAAACAATTATACTATTCAATCAAATTGGTTAAATAAAGATTACACCCTAGAAGAGATGATGTATAATATTCAGCTTTGGGGTGGGTCTCCTAGCTTAGTGATTGAGATGGCTACAGACATTATCACCAGACTAAATACAGGTTTACCAGTTATCGCTATTCCAAGCACAGCAGGATTACCTGGCGCTTATTTTACTGCGGGAAAAAGATTAGATGACAATGTAACTTTAACCTTACAGAACAATTTAAGTGCAACTACAGGCTATTTCGAAATAAGTGATAGAGCTAATGAACAGTCTACTACTCAAGTAAAAAGAACTATTCCTTTTACTGCAAAAGCTAATGGAATTACTACGATTTCCGTTCCTACAAATGATTTATTTGAATCTACCATTAACTTGTACATCAATGGAAAATTAGAAGATCAAGTATTCATGGCTGATGGCGCATGGGGAGTAGATTATAACACCAATACTACAAGTCTTAAGAAGTTTATTGTAACCAACAGCAATGCACCAAAAGCAAAAGATGAATTCAATGTTTTCAGAAATGCGGAAGTTGCAGGTACTACACCAGACTATATTACGGTTTATAAGTTGTTAAGAGCAGGTGGAACACCGCAAGATCTTAGTAGCTATAAATCTTTAAAGTTTACTGCAAATGGCAATGGACCAATTGTAATTACACTGGTAAAACAATCAATCAAAAAATGGGACGACCAGTACAATGTTCAGTTACCAATTAGCAGTGAATCAAAAGAATATGCAATTGGATTGGAAGATTTTAAATCAACTGCATTTAATACTAAAATTGATTTATCTGATATCAGCTCAATCATCATCACCATTGTTCCTCCAAACAAGGGCAAAAGCACCGATTTACAACTAGCAATGAGTAATATTTCTTTTAGTAAAGAAGATATGAACTATATCAATAGTCTAAAAGAAGTAAGCATGAGTGCTTTCCCTAATCCGGTAACTGGGAATAAGTTCAATGTTCGTTTTAAAAGCGACAATAGCAAAACCTTACAATTGAAAATTAGCGATGGGGTTACAGGCAGGGTTATCTTAACCAAGCAAGTAAATGCTATTAGAGGAGAGAATATTGTTCCAGTTGAAATAGAAAACAATGGTGCCCAAAAAGTATTAATCCTCAATTTAGATGGTGTTGGTATAGACAACACTAAATATAAAGCGACTAAAATAGTAGCAGGTAAATATTAAAAATAATTACATGTATTGATTTTTGATTATTTTATTCACATTTTAAGCCTATTTACTCTGAAGATTTAATTTCTAAAGGTAAATAGGCTTATTTTTGCGTCAAATAAATCAAAAATTTATGTCTTTAAGATTTAACGCAATCAGCAGTATTGCCAAAGATGCGGAAACTTCAATACCGCAATTCAGTTCTAAGATTACAGGTATTTTCGGAGAAAACGTATTCACGCAAAAAACTGCTCGTGAATTTTTAAGCGATGAAGCATATAAAAGTTTAATCACCAGTATTAGAGGTGGTAAAAAAATTGATCGTAGTGTAGCCAGCCAAATTGCCAATGGCATTAGAGCTTGGGCAGAAAGTAAGGGTGTTACCCACTATACACACTGGTTTCAACCATTAACCGGGACCACCGCTGAAAAACACGATTCCTTCTTTACTTTAAAAAGTGACGGTACAGCTATTGAAGAGTTTGATGGAGCTGCATTAATTCAGCAAGAACCGGATGCTTCTTCTTTTCCTAGTGGAGGTTTAAGAGCTACTTTTGAAGCTCGCGGATATACTGCATGGGATCCGTCTTCTCCAGCTTTCATTATGGAAATCGGAAAAGGTAAAACCTTATGTATCCCTACCCTTTTTGTTTCTTATACTGGGGAATCATTAGACTATAAAGCACCTTTATTGAAAGCTACAGAAGCTTTAAACAAAGCAGCTGTTGAAGTGTGTAATTATTTTGATAAAAACGTTACTAAAGTAACTCCTACATTAGGTTGGGAGCAAGAGTACTTTGTAATTGATGCTGGCCTCGCTACAGCAAGACCAGACTTAGTTCAATGTGGTAGAACCGTTTTTGGTGCTGCGCCAGCAAAAGGTCAACAAATGGAAGACCATTATTTTGGTTCTATTCCTGAAAGAGTATATGCATTCATGAGAGACTATGAACAAGAAGCATATAAATTAGGTATCCCATTACGTACTCGCCACAATGAAGTAGCACCTGCTCAATTTGAGTGTGCGCCCATTTTCGAAGATGTAAATATTGCTGTTGACCACAATATCCTATTAATGGATGTGATGGAAAGAGTAGCAAAAAGACATAATCTTGTTGTACTTCAACATGAAAAACCATTTGCAGGTATCAATGGTAGTGGAAAGCACAATAACTGGAGCTTGGCAACAGATACTGGGGTTAACTTACTTGCTCCTGGTAAAACGCCAAAGACCAACTTAATGTTCCTTACCTTCTTTGTGAATACCATCAAAGCTGTGCACGACAATGCAGACATCATGAGAGCAGCAATTGCATCTGCATCAAATGACTACAGATTAGGTGCCAATGAAGCCCCCCCTGCAATTATCTCTGTATTTGTTGGACAATATTTATCAAAAGTTTTAGCAGATGTTGAAACAAGAGTAGGTACTAAGTTTGACGAACAAGATGAAGCCATTTTGAAATTAGACTTACACCGCAGTATTCCTGAATTAATGCTTGATAACACCGATCGAAATAGAACTTCTCCGTTTGCATTTACTGGAAACAAATTTGAATTCCGTGCAGTAGGTTCGTCTGCTAACTGTGCAAATGCAATGACTGTGTTGAATACCATCATGGCCGATACTTTGAAGAAGTTTAAAGCAGAAGTTGATGCATTGATAGAAAAAGGAGACAAAAAAGAAATCGCCATCATGCACGTGATTCAGCAATATATCGTTGCAAGTAAAAAAGTATTATTCGAAGGAGATGGATATAGCGAAGAATGGCATAAAGAAGCAGAGAAGCGCGGATTACCTAATTTAAAGACTACTCCAGTGGCTTTAGATGCAATGGTAACAGAAAAAGCGATGAAGTTGTATCAATCTAATGGCATCTATTCTCATTCTGAGTTAGAAGCTAGATATGAAATTGAATTAGAAAAGTACATCAAGACAGTACAAATTGAAGCAAGAGTGATGGGAGATTTAGCCATCAATCATATTTTACCTGCTGCCATTAAGTACCAAAACGATTTAATTAAAAATATTACTGGTTTAAAAGAAACTGGTTTAGATGAGTCTACCTATAGTAGTCAATTAACCATTCTTAAATTCATTAGTAATCATATTTCTGTTATTCATACAAAAGTGTATGAAATGGTTGAAGCAAGAAAAGTAGCTAACAATATTTCTCATAGTAGAGAAAAGGCAATTGCTTATGAAAATATTAAGAGCACTTATTTTGAAGAAATCAGGTACTATGTTGATAAATTGGAACATTTAGTAGACGATGAGTATTGGACATTGCCTAAATACAGAGAAATGTTGTTCTTACGTTAAAAAGAACTGCCGACTATCATAAGCTTTTGACCGATAAAGAAATAATGGATTTGAAAAAATCCACTATTTTGTTTAATATAAACTCCCAAACAATGAAAAAAATAATCACACTAGCGATTTTTGCGCTAATCTGTTCTCTTAACACCGTACAAGCTCAGGGCGGTGGTCAAATGGATCCTGCTCAAATGCTTGAAATGATGAAGCAGCGTGTTAAACCTGGATTAATCGAAAAAACAAAACTAACCGATGCACAAGCAGACAAGGTTTTGGAAATTCAATTATGGAGCCAAGGTGAAATGCGCGGCATGCGCGATTTAAGCGAAGAAGAAAGAGCAGCAAAAACAAAGTCTGTTAACGAAGAGAAAACAAAAAAATTCAAAGCCATTCCATTAACTGATGATCAAATCAAAGCAGTGAATGATTTCTACGAAGAAATGAGAAAAAATCGCCCTCAAAGAGGCGGTGGAGGATCTAAATAAATAACCTTAAAGGTGAATCTTTTTTAGATCAAATCCTTTCAATAAAAAAGCCCCAATATTAAATTGGGGCTTTTTTGTTAATGACCTTTGTTAGATGCTGAAATAGCACTATAGTAAACCAAATGATTATTTCATAGTGAATGATTCCAAGAACTTCGTCGTGAAGTTTCCTTTTCTAAAGTCTTCATTTTGCATCAATTGTAAATGAAAAGGAATGGTTGTTTTTACCCCTTCAATTACGTATTCACTTAACGCCCTATACATCGTATCGATTGCTTCTTCGCGGGTTTGCGCAACAGTAATCAACTTACCAATCATAGAATCATAATATGGCGGGATCACATACCCTGCATACACATGACTATCAACCCTTACCCCATGCCCTCCTGGCGTAAATAAATTGGTGATTTTTCCAGGAGAAGGTCTGAAATCATTATAAGGATCTTCTGCATTAATTCTGCATTCAATTGCATGCATGGTTGGCTCATAATTTCTACCAGAAATTTTTTCGCCCATGGCAATTTTGATTTGCTCTTTAATTAAATCGAAACTCACCACTTCTTCCGTAACACAATGCTCTACTTGAATACGGGTATTCATTTCCATGAAGTAGAAATTGCGATGCTTGTCTACTAGAAACTCGATGGTACCAACACTTTCATAATTGATTGCAGAAGCTGCTTTAATAGCCGCTTCACCCATTTTGGCACGTAAGTCTGCTGTCATGAACGGGGATGGCGACTCTTCTACTAATTTCTGATGACGTCGTTGAATAGAACAATCTCTCTCACTTAAATGACAAACATTTCCATATTGGTCTCCAGCAATTTGAATTTCAATATGTCGAGGTTCTTCAACAAACTTCTCCATATAAATTCCATCATTCTTAAAAGAAGCAGCGGCTTCCATCTTTGCAGTGGTATAAGCCCGCTCAATTTCTTCTTCATTCCAAACAACACGCATTCCTTTACCACCACCACCAGCAGTTGCTTTCAAAATAACTGGGTATCCAACTTCTTTTGCTAAAGACTTTGTCTGTTCAATACTTTCTAATAATCCTTCCCCGCCAGGAACTACTGGAACACCTGCTTTAATCATGGTTTCTTTCGCGGTAATCTTGTCCCCCATTTTATTAATCATATCTGGGGTTGGACCAATAAATTTAATTCCATGATCGGCACAGATTTGAGAGAATCGAGCATTCTCTGCTAAAAATCCATATCCTGGGTGAATAGCGTCTGCATTGGTGATTTCTGCAGCAGCCATAATATGAGCAATATTCAAATAAGAATCACTACTCTGGGGCTTCCCTATACAAACAGCTTCATCAGCAAATTTTACGTGTAGGCTTTCTCTATCCGCGGTTGAATAGACAGCAACCGTTTTGATGCCCATTTCACGACAGGTTCTGATTACACGTAATGCAATCTCTCCCCTATTGGCAATTAGTATTTTCTTAAACATGTACAATTTTTTTGGTGAAGAATGGATTAAGCCGGCTCAACTAAGAACAAAGGCTGATCATACTCAACAGGGCTGGCATCTTCAACCAAAACCTTTACAATAGTTCCTTTTACTTCACTTTCAATTTCATTGAACAATTTCATTGCTTCAATAATACAAACCACTTTACCTGGTGTAATTTCTGTACCTACTTCTGCTAGGATTGGCTTATCAGGTGATGGTCTACGGTAAAAAGTTCCAATCATAGGACTTTTTACTGTGATCAGGTTATCTGCCTTAGCTGCTGGAGCAGGTGCTGCCGCAGGGGCTGCTGCTTGAACAGGGGCTGGAGCTGCTGCAGGGGCTGCAGTAGTATATACTTGATGACTTGGAGCAGCCGTAACATTAACTGCAGGTTCTTCTTTCTGCTTAATCGTTACTTTACCATCTTTGTCTTCAATACTAATTTCTCCGATATTACTTTTGTTGATAATCTTGATTAATTCGTGGATTTGCTTTAAGTCCATAAATGGCAGTTTTAGGGGTAAAATCAGTTAGTTTTTGCTGAATTCTGGGGCAAAATAGCCTTTTTTTACTAAAAAACGGGTATTTTCTCGTTATAAGAAAAATGACCTGAAACGGAAAGAATCAGGTCATTGGTTTCCGGGATTACCCGGTTTAATTTATTCCTTTACGCGTTCTACGTAATCACCCGATTTGGTATTTACGCGAATCAATTCATCTTGATCTACAAACAAGGGTACCATTACAGTTGCCCCGGTTTCGATTGTAGCAGCTTTTAATGCTCGAGTTGCAGTATCGCCCTTAAGACCTGGCTCACAATAGGTAACTCTTACTACAATTTTCTCTGGCAATTCTGCACCAATTGGTAATTCAGTTTCAGTATTAATGAATACAAATACTTCAGAACCATCCATTAGAAACTGAGGAGCGTCAATCATTTCCTCAGATAAGGCAATTTGCTCAAAAGTTTCATTGTTCATCAAATTGTAACCAGTTTCATCTTTATATAGATACTGGAAAGCCTTTTTTTCTACTCTTACCGGGTAAATATTTTCACCACTATTCCATGTTTTTTCAATAGAACGCTTATTGTCTACACCTTTCAATTTAGCCCAAACTTTTGCTGCAGCTCTTGCAGTTTTATTTTCGCCAAACTCTACTACGGAGTAAAGGTTGCCATCCAATTTAAGAATCATGCCACGGCTGATGTCGGAAGTAGTTGCCATAAATATTATTTTAAATATATAGTCTGGTTAAGACGGGTGCAAAAGTAGGAAATAGCAATGAAACAACAAACAAGACAAAAAAGCTATTTAACAAATAAAAAAGCGTATTTACGCAATAGTCTAAAGCTTATTTGAACATGTATTATAGCAGTGATACTAATTACAAACATAATAACTGCAACCGCTTTAAACATATCTACCATTGTTTCCATAGAAACTTTGCCCGCCAATTCAGGCTGCTGTTCCATTACATCGCTCAACATTTGTTGCAATTGTATATCGCCTAAAAAAAATACACCCGTTGAATTTAAAAAGAACATGCCAGCAATAAACAAGGTACCATATGCATTTACTTTAATCCAATCTTTCAAAGTAGACGTACATGGGCGTTCATTGCCGATTCCTTGTAATAAAAATCGAAGTGAGGCAAAAACATAAATGACCAAACACGCCATTACAAAAGCAATAAAAAGCATAGCCGGATTCCCAGACAAACCCATTATCAAAACAAAAAGGTCTAAAAATCCAATAATTAGGGCAATAGGAACTAAAATAAATGAGAGTATTCTGTAAATCGTTAGTTGCTTCATAATAGTAATTACTAATAGTTGTAAAGGTAAAGAATAATCGATAGGCGTTCAGCTTCTATGGTTAATAGGAGGAATACTTTATTTTTTATGCATAATTTTCTTATGTATATAAAAATGATGTATTATTGTAAATCAAAAAGATGCAAATAAAACTCAAGAAATACTGAATTA
>CALRUG020000113.1:0-10556 GCA_943371295.1 Synechococcus sp. UW140
CTACCACTCCAAAAAAACCAAACTCTGCTTTGCGTAAAGTAGCGAAAGTGCGTTTGACCAATAAAGTAGAGGTGATTGCCTATATTCCAGGTGAAGGCCACAACTTACAAGAGCACTCTATCGTATTAATCCGTGGTGGTCGTGTGAAAGACTTACCAGGTGTACGTTACCATATTGTACGTGGTAGCTTAGATACTGCCGGTGTTAAAGACCGTAAGCAGAGCCGTTCTAAGTATGGTACAAAGAAGGAAAAAGCTAAAAAATAGTTCTATTAATAACTGCGACTGAGTAAAGTTTTAATACTTGAAGAAGATCAGTCTCTTAAAAATTAAATCATGCGTAAAGCACAAGCGAAAAAATTGCCCTTAGCACCAGACGGTCGTTTTAACGATAAGTTGGTTACCCGTTTCATCAACAACTTGATGTGGGATGGTAAAAAAAGTACTGCAATCAATATTTTCTATGATGCGGTAGATAAGATAACAAAAATCACTGGCGAAGATGGTTACGAAGTGTGGAAGAAAGCAATCGCTAATGTAACTCCAGCTGTAGAAGTTAGAAGCCGTAGAATTGGTGGTGCAACTTTCCAGATTCCTGCTGAAGTTCGTCCTGATCGTAAAATTTCTTTAAGCATGAAGTGGTTGATCCGCTACAGCCGCGAAAGAAATGGTCGTACCATGGCAGATAAGTTATCAAACGAAATCATGTCAGCTGCAAAAGGTGAAGGTGCTGCATTCAAGAAGAAAGAAGATACACACCGTATGGCTGAGGCTAACAAAGCCTTCTCTCACTTTAAAGTATAATTTCTTACAAATATTTACAAAACCTCTCCTGCAAATTGGAGAGGTTTTTTTTTGGACCAAACTCCTGCAATTCAATCATTTAATAAGGGCCTTTGGGAACGATTTTTCCCCATTCTAAATAAAACGGGCCGAACCCTTTGTTGGTTCGGTATTATCTGTACCTTTGCGGCCTCTAAAAAAACAAGAATACTATATGGCTGATTTGAAATTTCAACGAAACTTTGGTATTGCCGCCCACATTGATGCCGGTAAAACCACTACCACCGAGCGTATTTTGCGCTACACTGGTATGATCCATAAGATTGGTGAAGTACATGATGGTGGTGCTACTACCGACTGGATGGAGCAAGAAAAGGAAAGAGGTATTACGATTACTTCTGCGGCAGTAAGCTGTCAGTGGAATTTCCCAACTGTATTGGGTAAAGCCACTCCTGAAACCAAGAATTATTATTTCAACATCATCGATACTCCAGGACACGTAGACTTTACCGTTGAGGTAGAACGTTCTATGCGTGTATTAGATGGTTTGATTGCGTTGTTTTCAGCTGTAGATGGTGTAGAACCTCAGTCTGAAACTGTTTGGCGTCAAGCTAACCGTTATAAAGTTCCACGTATTGGATTCGTAAACAAAATGGACCGTGCTGGTGCAGACTTCTTAATGGTGGTAACACAGGTGAAAGAAATGTTGGGTGCTAAAGCAGTTCCATTGCAATTACCAATTGGTGCAGAAGACAACTTCAAAGGAGTTGTTGACTTAATCAAAATGAAAGGTATTGTTTGGCATGCTGAAACAGAGGGAATGACTTTTGACGAAATTCCTGTGCCTGCTGATATGATGGAAGATGTATTGCATTGGAGACAAAACTTAATTGAAGCAGTTGCTGAATACGATGATAAGTTGATGGAGAAGTTCTTTGATAACCCAGATTCAATTTCTGAAGATGAGGTTCACGAAGCCATCCGTAAAGCTTGTATCGATTTAAGCATCGTTCCAATGATGTGTGGTTCTTCATTCAAAAATAAAGGAGTACAAACCGCATTAGATGCAGTTTGTCGTTACTTACCTTCTCCAGTAGATGTAGAAGATACAGTAGGTACAGATCCTGATTCTGGTGAGCAAATCACTAGAAAGCCAAATGCTAAAGAACCATTTGCTGCATTGGCATTCAAAATTATGACCGACCCATTCGTAGGTCGTTTGGCATTCTTCCGTTGTTACTCTGGTCGTTTAGATGCTGGTTCTTATGTATTGAACGTAAGAAGTGGTAAGAAAGAACGTATCAGCCGTATCATGAAGATGTTTGCAAACAAACAAAACCCAATTGATTTTATTGAAGCAGGTGATATCGCTGCTGCGGTAGGTTTCAAGGAAATCAAAACTGGAGATACCCTTTGCGATGAAAACCATCCAATTACTTTGGAGAACATGTTTATTCCTGAGCCTGTAATCGCGATTGCTGTTGAGCCTAAAACACAAGCAGACGTTGATAAAATGGGTATGGCTATTGCAAAGTTGGTAGAAGAAGATCCTACTTTACGTGTAAATACCGATGAAGATACTGGCCAAACCATTTTACGTGGTATGGGTGAATTACACCTTGAAATCATCATCGATCGTATGCGTCGTGAGTTTAAGGTAGAAGTAAACCAAGGTGCTCCTCAGGTTGCTTACAAAGAGTCTTTCGGAACTACTATTACCCATAGAGAAGTGTTGAAAAAGCAGTCTGGTGGTCGTGGTAAGTTTGCCGATATTCAATTTGAAATTGGACCAGCTGATGCAGAGTGGTTAAAAGAAAACGAAGGAAAAAGCTTCCAATTTGTAAATGATTTATTCGGTGGATCAATTCCTAAAGAATTTGTTCCAGCAATCCTTAAAGGGTTTGAAACCTCAATGACTTCTGGCGTATTAGCAGGATATCCTGTAAACAATATGAAAGTTCGTGTATTTGATGGTAGCTACCACGATGTGGATTCTGATGCAATGAGCTTTGAATTGTGTGCTAAAGCTGGTTTCCGTGAAGCGGGACGTAAAGCAAAGCCTACTTTATTAGAGCCAATCATGAAAGTGGAAGTACTTACTCCTGATCAATACATGGGAGACGTTACCGGAGACTTAAACCGTCGTCGTGGTATGCTAGAAGGAATGGATAGCCGCGCTAACTTACAAGTTATTAAAGCTAAAGTTCCATTGAGCGAAATGTTTGGTTATGTAACTCAACTTCGTTCTTTAAGTTCTGGTCGTGCAACTTCTACCATGGAGTTCTCTCATTACAATCCTGCTCCAAATAACGTAGCAGAAGAAGTAATGGCAAAGAACAAGGGTAAGGTTAAATCTGATGATTAATTCTTGATCAAATAGATATATAGCGCCCCGAGTTTACTCGGGGCGTTTTGTTTTAGTAGAAAGGGAGTTAAGTTTTTTATGAAAGAGGTGGGAGTTAAGTTTTAATGAAAGAGGTGTTAAGTATTATTCAGAGAGGAGTGGAGCTGGCTCCTCTGTTCAATAGGGCTGAATGGGTTAATCCAAAAGGGGCTCAAAAACCTATTGCATTATTTATTTGTATAATATAATCGGAGTTTTTGGGGAAAAACAGGGTGTTTTCAGAAAAAATAAAAAATAAATCCACAAAAACACCTAAAAAAAAGATAAAAAACTTGTCTATTCAATTACAGCTCCTTACCTTTGCAACCCCAACGTAAAAATTGGTTTTTGACTATGTCTCAGCGAATCAGAATCAAATTACAATCATACGATCACAATCTAGTAGATAAATCTGCAGAGAAGATCGTTAAGACAGTACGTAGTACAGGTGCAGTAGTAACAGGACCTATTCCTTTGCCTACTCATAAGAAAATCTTTACTGTATTGCGTTCACCACACGTTAATAAGAAGAGCCGTGAGCAGTTCCAATTAGCTACGCACAAGCGTCTAATGGATATCTACACTTCTTCTTCTAGAACTGTAGATGCGTTGAGCAAGCTAGACTTACCGTCTGGTGTTGAGGTTGAAATCAAAGCTTGATAAAGCCATTTCTCTAGAAAGAGAGAAACTAGTTCTTATATACACAATTATCTGCCAATCGGCTTCGGCCAGAGAAAGCAGCTCTGATAAAGAAATTATAAATCACTTTGTTCACAATGAACCAAGTGAGTAACATATAAACAGGCCCTTCGAGGTTTGTTTACTACCGGTACTTCCTCTTCAAAATGCAAATTTTGAAAACAACGGAAAAGGTCGGTAGCAAACTAGGATTGAATCCCGCTTCATCGGTGGGATGTC
This sequence comes from Synechococcus sp. UW140, assembly GCA_943371295.1. Taxonomy (GTDB): domain Bacteria; phylum Bacteroidota; class Bacteroidia; order Chitinophagales; family Chitinophagaceae; genus Sediminibacterium. The sequence goes on from CALRUG020000113.1 coordinate 4,084, forward strand.
CTCATAACCGAGCGGGGCATAAACCGCAAAACGATGAAAGGAATTATTGGAAAAAAAATCGGGATGACTAGCATCTTCGCTGCTGATGGAAAGCAAACCGCTTGTACCATCGTAGAAGTTGCTCCAAATACCGTTACACAAATCAAAACACAGGAAACCGATGGTTATTCTGCTGTTCAATTAGCAATCGGCGACAAGAAAGAAAAGCACGCTACAAAAGCCGAAATCAATCACTTTGCTAAGGCGCAAACTCCAGCCAAAAAATTCGTAAAAGAATTTCGTAATTACTCAATAGAGAAAAATTTAGGGGAAACCGTAACTATTGACATCTTCTCTGAAGGAGACAGTGTTGAAGTTGTTGGTACAACTAAGGGTAAAGGTTTCCAAGGTGTTGTAAAGCGCCACGGATTCTCTGGTGTGGGTGAAGCTTCCCATGGTCAGCACGATCGTCAACGTGCACCAGGTTCTATTGGTGGATCTTCTTATCCTTCAAGAGTATTCAAAGGAATGAGAATGGCCGGCCGTATGGGTGGAGACCGTGTTAAAATGAAAGGTTTGAAAGTAGTAAAAATATTTTCAGAAAAGAACTATATCCTGATCAGCGGTTCTGTACCAGGTCACAACGGTTCTATCGTTTTAATTCAGAAATAATCACCCTGTTTAATTGACAGATTAATTGAAAGATCATGCAAGTAGATGTATTAGATATAAAAGGACAGAAAACCGGTAGAACGGTTGAATTACCACAGGAAATCTTTGGTATTGAACCAAACGACCACGTTATCTATCTAGCTGTTAAGCAATACTTAGCCGCACGTCGTTCTGGAACGCACAAAGTTAAAACTCGCGCTGAAGTACAAGGTGCTAGCCGCAAGTTACACAAGCAAAAAGGAACAGGTGGTTCTCGTAAAGGTAATATCCGTAACCCTTTATACAAGGGTGGTGGTACCATCTTTGGACCTAAGCCACACGCTTACGATTTCAAATTGAATCGTAAAGTGAAAGATTTGGCTAAGATTTCTGCTTTAAGTCATAAAGCAAAAGAAAGTGCAATCATCGTAGTTGAAGAAATTAAGATGGATACACCTAAGACCAAACAATTGGTTGATATTATGGGTAACCTTAAAGTTGCTGATAAGAAAGCGCTTATCGTTTTACCTGAATACAACGACAATCTGTATTTAAGTACTCGTAACGTACCAAATGTTGCTAGCACATTGTTAGCCGACATCAATACCTACGAAATCATGAACGCAGATGTATTAGTAATAACAGAGAACACTGTGAATATCTTTAACGAAGAAGAAGCAGTAGCTTAATTTAAGTAACGTTTCAATCATACAAAATGAGACAGTCAGAAATTTTAATAAAGCCAATCTTAACTGAGAAAGCAAACGCGCAACAAGACACGTTGAGAAGATATGCTTTCAAAGTAAATCGTAAGGCTAACAAGTTAGAGATTAAGAAAGCAATTGAAGATTTCTATGGTGTGAATGTAGTAGATGTAAATACTGCTGTTGCTCCAGGAAAAAATAAAGCTCGCTACACAAAAGCTGGTTTTATTCAAGGAATGAAGTCTGCATACAAGAAAGCATTTGTTACTGTAGCAGAAGGTGAAACAATTGATCTTTACGCAAATATTTAATTTATAGCAGCGGAGCTGAAAAATCCGCACAAAAAAAATAAACAATGGCACTAAAAAAGTACAAACCAATCACAGCAGGTACACGTTGGAGAATTGGAAATGCTTATGCTGAGATCACTACTAATAAGCCTGAGAAGAGCTTGTTAGAGCCTCAAAAAAATACTGCTGGTCGTAACTTCCAAGGTCGTAGAGTTATGCGTTATATGGGCGGTGGTAATAAGCAACATTATCGTATCATCGATTTCAAGCGTAACAAAAGAGATATTGCTGCAACTGTAGTATCTATTGAATACGATCCAAACCGTACCGCATTTATTGCATTGGTACAGTATACTGATGGAGAAAAGCGTTACATCATTGCTCCTCAGGGTATTCAGGTTGGTCAAACAGTAATTGCAGGTGATGCAGTTGCTCCAGAATTAGGTAATGCATTGGCAATGAAAAATATGCCATTAGGTACTACCATTCACAACATTGAATTACAACCTGGTCAAGGTGGTAAGATGGTAAGAAGCGCTGGTGCTTCTGCACAATTAGCCAACAAGGAAGAAAAGTACGCTGTACTTAAAATGCCTTCTGGTGAATTGAGAAAAGTATTGATTAACTGTTATGCAACCGTTGGTGTTGTTTCTAACAGCGATCATAATCTTGAAACAGCCGGTAAAGCGGGTAAAAACCGTTGGAAAGGTGTTCGTCCACGTGTAAGAGGTGTTGCCATGAACCCAGTAGATCACCCGATGGGTGGTGGTGAAGGTAGAGCTTCTGGTGGTCATCCACGTAGCAGAACTGGTAAGTATGCTAAAGGAGAGAAAACTCGTACTAAAGGAAAGGGTAGCGATAAGCTAATCATCCAGCGTAGAAACGGTAAAAAACTGGCTAAGTAATAACTAACCAGTCAAAATAAATAAATAAACTAATAGACCAGTAAACTCAAATAATTATGGGTCGTTCGATTAAAAAAGGTCCTTACGTAGATGCTAACTTAGAAGGTAAAGTAGTTGCTATTAACGACGGAAAAGTAAAGAGAAACGTTATCAAAACTTGGAGTCGTCGCAGCACAATCACACCTGATTTTGTTGGTCACACTTTTGCCGTGCACAACGGAAATAAGTTCATCCCTGTTTACGTAACAGAATTCATGGTAGGTCACAAATTAGGTGAATTTGCTCCTACTAGAAACTTCAGAGGACACGCAGGAACTAAAAAATAACTGTAGGGGATAACACCCATACATCAAACAAAAAAAGAAATGGAAGCAGTAGCTAAACTGAACAATTATCCAACAGGTCCGCGTAAAATGCGCCTGTTAGCCGATGTGATCCGTGGAATGGAAGTGGAGAAAGCCCTGGCTATTCTGGAACATCATCCTCAGCACAATGCCACTCCATTGGCAAAACTGTTGAAGAGTGCTATCAGTAACTGGGAGCAGAAAAACAGCGGATCAAATGCTGCAGACAGCAGTCTGATTGTAAAGACCGTATTCGTTGATGGCGGTAGAGTATTAAAGCGTATGCGCCCTGCACCACAAGGCCGTGGCTACAAAGTACGTAAGCGCAGCAACCATGTAACATTAATCGTAGATTCTAAAAACTAATTAGTAAAACCATTATATGGGTCAGAAAGCAAATCCAATTGGTAACAGGTTAGGCATCATCCGCGGATGGGACAGTAACTGGTATGGTAGTAAAAAAGACTACGCATCCAAACTGATCGAAGATCATAAGATCCGTACCTACCTGAGTGCCCGTATCAACAAAGGTGGAATCGCAAAGATCGTTATTGAGCGTACGCTTGGTAAATTGATCATAACTATTCATACTTCTAAGCCAGGTATTATCATCGGTAAAGGTGGTAACGAGGTAGATCGTATCAAAGAAGAGTTGAAGAAGTTAACTGGTAAAGACGATGTTCAAATTAATATTTTGGAAATCCGTCGTCCGGAACTAGATGCAACTATCGTAGGTGATACCATCGCTCGTCAAATCGAAAACCGTATCAACTTCAAGCGTGCAACTAAAATGGCCATTGCCTCTACACTCCGCATGGGTGCTGAAGGTATCAAGGTTAAGTTAAGTGGTCGTTTGGGTGGTGCTGAGATTGCTCGTAGCGAAGAATTCAAACAAGGCCGTACTCCATTACATACTTTCCGTATGGACATCGATTATGCCAATGTTTTTGCTCAAACTGTTTACGGTAAAATTGGTATCAAAGTATGGATCTGTAAAGGTGAAGTACTTGGAAAGCGTGAATTGAATCCAAACTTCGTTGGAGGTAAGAATGATATGAGCGATAGAAGAGAAAGATCTGGTGCTGATGAGAGAAGAGGTGGTGGAGACAGAAGAGACGATAGAAGAGGTGGTGGAAGAGGAGAACGCAGAAACTAATATTCAAATTAGTAATGCAGAATTACTAAAGTTTTAAATAACTACGAATCAAGTTCGTGGACCAAAAAACTAAAAAATGTTACAGCCGAAAAGAAGCAAACATAGGAAACAGCAGAAGGGACGCATTCGCGAAGTAGCTAAGCGTGGAACTGCTATATCATTTGGATCATTTGCCTTAAAAGCATTAGAGCCCATTTGGTTAACTAACCGCCAAATCGAATCTGCCCGTCAGGCAATGACCCGTGCTATGAAGCGTGAGGGAAATGTATGGATCAGAGTATTCCCTGACAAAATTATTACCCATAAGCCTGCTGAAGTGAGAATGGGTAAGGGTAAAGGTAACCCTGAATACTGGGCTGCTGTTGTTGAGCCAGGACGTATCATCTTCGAGTGCGATGGTGTTACTGAAGCTGTAGCAAAAGAAGCGATGGGTCTTGCAGCACAAAAATTACCAATCGCAACCAAGTTCATCGTAAGAAGAGATTTGCAAGCATAACCAAAAAAAGAAATTGCAATGGCTAATAAAAAAACATACGAATTCAACAAGAATCTAAAGGATCTCAGTGTAACAGATCTTAGAGCTAAAATCCAGGAAGACGAACTACGTTTGAAAAAATTGGAGTTTGCTCACGCTATCTCTCCACTAGAAAATCCAATGACTATTCGTGGACTTCGTAGAGACATCGCCCGTATCAAAACGGAATTGAAGAAAAAAGAAATGGGTATTTAAACCATAAATTAAACACAATGGCTGAAAGAAATTTGCGCAAAACAAGGACAGGGATCGTTACCAGCGATAAAATGGATAAAACCATCACTGTTGCGGTTGAAAGAAAAGTAAAACACCCTATCTACGGTAAATTCGTAAAGAAGACTACTAAGTTCCATGCTCATGATGAGAAAGGAGAGTGCACCATCGGTGATGTGGTGAAGATCATGGAAACTCGTCCGCTTAGTAAAACCAAGCGTTGGAGACTAGTTGAAATTGTAGAAAAAGCGAAATAATAATATTGATTTGAGTAACTACTTCATCTTATACGATGCAGCTGTTCTTAAATGTAAAATTTCAAATTAAATAAAATGATTCAGCAAGAAAGCAGGTTAAATGTAGCTGACAATAGTGGCGCTAAAGAAGTCCTTTGTATTAAGGTACTAGGTAATAGCGGTCAGGATTATGCTAAGATCGGCGATAAAATTGTTGTTACGGTAAAAGACGCAATCCCTGCAGGTGGTGTTAAAAAAGGAACAGTATCTAAAGCAGTTATTGTTCGTACTAAAAACAAACTTCGCAGAAAAGATGGTTCTTATATCCGTTTTGATGACAACGCAGTAGTGTTGTTGAACAATTCAGACGAGCCTCGCGGTACACGTATCTTTGGACCTGTAGCTAGAGAATTACGTGATAAGGGATATATGAAAATTATTTCTCTTGCTCCTGAAGTATTATAAAAAAAGCTAAAAGCTAAATAAAATGAGTACAAGATTTAAAGCCAAATTCAGCATCAAAAAAGGTGATTCCGTAGTGGTAATTGCCGGAGATGACAAGGATTTGAAAAAGCCTCGCACAGTATTGGAAGTGATTGTAGATAAAGGACGTGTAGTTGTAGAAGGAGTGAATATCGTTACAAAGCACACCAAGCCGTCTGCTCAAAATACCAAAGGTGGTATTGTAAAAGTAGAAGCCCCTATCAATATCAGCAATGTAATGTTGTGGGATGCTAAAAAGGGCGAGCCAACCAAAGTGAAGCGTACCCGTGAAAATGGAAAATTAATACGTGTATCTAAAAAATCTGGGGAGGTAATCAAATAATGAGTACAGCTAAATATACACCGAGATTAGCAACGAAGTACACTAAAGATGTTGTACCTGCGTTGATGAAGAAGTTTGCTTACAGCACTGTAATGCAAGTTCCTAAATTAGAAAAAATCTGTATCAACCGTGGTGTTAATGGAGCGGTTACAGATAAGAAATTAGTTGATATTGCGGTAGAAGAATTGAATATGATCACTGGTCAAAAAGCAGTTCCTACTATGTCTAAAAAAGACATTTCAAACTTCAAGTTACGTAAGGGTATGCCAATTGGTGCTCGCGTTACTTTAAGAGGTGAGAAAATGTATGAATTCCTAGACAGATTGGTTTCTGTAGCACTACCTCGTGTACGTGACTTCAAGGGAATTAGCGATAAAGCATTTGACGGAAGAGGTAACTATACATTAGGTGTTACTGAACAAATCATTTTCCCTGAAATTGATATTGATAAAGTAAATAAAATTACCGGTTTAGATATCACTTTTGTAACAACTGCAACTACCAATGAAGAAGCTTATGAGCTTTTAAAAGAATTGGGAATGCCGTTTAAAGGAACCAAGAAAGATTAATTAAACACAGAACAAAAACATTATGGCAAAAGAATCAATCAAAGCCAGACAAAGAAAGCGCGAGA
>CALRUG020000114.1:0-10329 GCA_943371295.1 Synechococcus sp. UW140
ATCATGCAGGTATCTTCATTAATAACACTTGCGATTAATTTTCGAAGTTTTCTTTTGGATGGTATATCCAATCCATTGGTAGGTTCATCTAGAATAATAAGTGAGGCATTGGATGCCATACCCAATGCAATCCAAACTTTTTTCTTTTGACCAAAACTCATATTGTTCAAGTTGGTCATTGGAATATCAAACTCCTGTAAGTAATGCAAGAATTGGTCGTTGTTGAATTTTGGATAAAACGGCATATGTTCAGCGCCAAAATCAAGAACATGCAAGTTGGGGGTATCAATTTCTTCTGGGATAAAGAATACCTTATGCATAAACGAAGGCTCTCTTCTAGTAGGGTCTGCATTAAAAACCGATAGTTTTCCTTTCAGTGGATATACCAGTCCAGCCATTAATTTTAGTAATGTGGACTTACCAGCTCCATTTTTCCCCAAGAGTCCATAAACACTACCCGCCTTCAATTCCAAATCTATATTTGAGTAAAGCAATTTTTGTTTGGTGTACCCAAAACTGACATTGTTAAATTGGATCATTATTAGTGTATTAGTGTAATAGTACACAGTAAAAGTAGCGCTTTCTTTTAATTCACCAAATTTTTTTATAAATCCTATTTTGAACCACGGAAGGATTTATTCCCTACTTTTGTATTTATGCAACGCCGCAGTCAAATGTGGCGTTGTATTTTTTTTTACCAATCTTAAAGCCGGTACTATGAGTGAAACCAACATGTATGTTACGAAAGAGACTTTCGATAAGATGCGCGAGGAATTGCAGAAAATGAAATCTGTTGACCGTCCTGCCGCTTCCAAAGCCATTGCTGAAGCAAGAGAGAAAGGTGATTTAAAAGAAAATGCCGAATATGATGCTGCCAAAGAAGCGCAAGGAATGTTAGAGGCAAAGATTAAGCAATTAGAAGGTGCTATTGCGAATGCAAAAATTGTAGATACTAGTACTATTGATACCAGCAAAGTAACTATATTAACCAAAGTGACCATTACCAATATGGCTACTAAAAAGACGGTTACTTATCAAATTGTTGGTGAGAAAGAAGCTGATCTAAAGTTGGGCAAAATTTCTGCCTCTTCTCCTATTGGGAAAGGATTATTGGGCAAAGTAAGAGGAGAAGTGGCCGAAGTGCAGGCTCCTAATGGCATTATCAAATTTAGGGTGGAAGAAATTACTGTTTAATCATTTGCCATGACTATTTTCTCAAAAATTATTGCTGGAGAAATACCTTGTTATAAGATTGCAGAGAACGAGCAGTTCTTTGCATTCTTAGACATTTTCCCATTAGTAAAAGGTCATGTATTAGTAATACCTAAAATAGAAACAGATCGTTTTTTTGATCTGTCTCCTGAAATATTATCTGCCATGATGGTTTTTGCGCAACCCATTGCAAAAGCAATTGAAAAAGTATTTCCCTGTAATCGTTGTGGAATGAGTGTGGTGGGTTTAGAAGTTCCTCATGCACATATGCATTTAATACCTATTAACAGTGCAGACGATTTAAATTTTAATCGTCCAAAATTGAAATTATCAACAGAAGAATTCATTCAAGTTCAGCAAGCGTTAGTTGCAGAATTGAATTAGAAAAAGGTAGCATTATTTTCTAATTCTATCTTCATTCTTTGCAATAAAATCACCCCATCCTTTCAATGATTTACCCTTGGTAGCTAATGGGCTGCTGCTTTGGTAAAAATGACATAGTGCTACTGCCAGCGCATCGGTTGCGTCAAAATAAACGGGTTTTTTTTCTATATGTAATGTTAGTTGAAGCATTTTCCAAACCTGGTCTTTGTCTGCATTACCATTACCCGTGATGGATTGTTTTACTTTTTTAGGAGCATATTCAGTAACTGGAATTTGGGATTGCATAGAAGCAGCAATGGCCACGCCTTGTGCTCTTCCTAATTTTAGCATGCTCTGTACATTCTTCCCAAAGAAAGGGGCCTCAATGGCAAAGCTGTTGGGTTTATATTGGGTAATTAAGCCAGTTATTGTTCTGTAGATAATTTCGAGTCTAGCATAAATATCTTTTTCCTTAGTTAATTTTAAAGTATCCATTACGATTAATTCGGGTTTCCCTTTACGAATTCCCAACAATGCATACCCTAATAATTGTGTGCCAGGATCAATCCCTAAAATAACTGAATCGTATTTCATTCTTTAGTGAAAATAGGCATTATTGATAAATCAGCTACGCCTTACCTTTACAAAAAAATTGGATTGACCAAACAAACCAAAAACTTTTTAAATTATATAGTTGGGCCAATATTATTTATATGGCTTAGTTGGTCAATATATAATCAAATCCAAACGCAATCTGATTTAGCGCAATCATGGCAAACTATTCAGAATGCCATGAATAGCTCAAATTATTGGAAGATTGGATTGGTGGTATTTCTTATGTTGGTTAACTGGGGAATTGAAGCAAGAAAATGGCAGATACAAGTGAAAGGCATTGAACTTCTTTCATTTTTCAATTCCTTTAAAGCAATCTTAGCTGGTCAAGCCATGGGTTTTACGACCATAAACAGAGTAGGTGAGCCATTAGCAAGAGCTGCTTTTTTAAAAGATGGGAATAGAATTAGGGGAGCAGTATTGTCGATTGTGGGAAGTATGGCTCAAATTATCGTCACTTTTGTTTTAGGTACTGCATCCATGTTGTACATGCGATGGAATATTTTAAATGAAGAACGCCAGATAGAGGGACTATCTGTTTTTTGGTTGGATGCCTTGATCTATGTAATTGGAATGGGAATTTTATTATTCTCTTTAGCTTACTTTAAACTTGCAGGATTAATTCAATTGGTGGAGAAAATTCCATTCGTTCGTAAATACCAATTCTTTTTAGAAAAGTTAGAGGAATTTCATTGGAATGAGTTGGTTCGCTTATTATCGCTCTCATTGGGGCGATACTTTGTTTTTTTAATTCAGTATTATCTGCTATTACAAGTTTTTGATATTCATGTTTTTTGGTTAGATGCATTTGCAATGGTAGGAGTGATGCTAGCGCTTTTAGCAATTATTCCGACAACCGCATTGGCCGAATTGGGATTAAGGGGAAAAGTGAGTTTATTGTTTTTGGGGTTGATCAGCAATAATTCGGTGGGAATCATTGCAACTGCAGCTGGTATTTGGTTAATTAACTTAATCTTACCAGCAATTGCTGGTACATTGTTTATATTAGGAGTAAGAATTTTCAGAAACAAATAGCTAATGGGATTTAAAAAAATATTCTTTGCATGTTTAATGGTGGTGTTGGTTAAACCGCTTTCAGCAGGTGATGATTTCTGTGGAATTAGAAATTATGCGTTTTTACCTGGTGAGCAAATTTCATTTACTGTATTTTACAATGTTATTGGATTGTATGTAAATGCAGGTAATGCTACATTTACCGTTAGTTCAGAAAAACTAAATAATACGCCAGTATATCATTTAGTTGGTGCAGGTAATTCAAATAGCAGTTACGATTGGATTTTTAAAGTAAGGGATAAGTATGAGAGTTTTATTGATACTGCTAATTTGCAACCCATTAAATTCATCAGAAACGTAGACGAAGGAGGTTACAAAATTAATGAGAATGTCAACTTTAATAGACAAGCCAATACTGCTACCAGTGAGAAAGGAACAGTTAAAGTGCCCAATTGTGTGCAGGATGTTTTGAGCGCTATTTATTATGCTCGAAATATTGATTTTGAAAAGTACAAGCCAGAAGACAAGATTCCATTCACGATGTTTTTAGACAATGAAGTCTATAATTTATACATTAAGTATTTGGGTAAAGAAACCATCAAAACCCGTTATGGTAAATTCAATGCCATTAAATTTAAACCACTATTGGTAAAGGGTACTTTGTTTGAAGGTGGTGAAAAGATGACTGTTTGGGTAAGCGATGATGCCAATCATGTTCCACTTAGAATTGAAAGCCCTATTGTAGTAGGCAGTGTAAAAGTGGATATGATGGGATATAAAAACCTGCGTTATCCATTTAGTTCCTTACTTTCTAAAAGATAATTCACCCCAACAATAAAAACAGGTCTAGCAATTATTGGGCAGTCTAATTGTTATAGGTCAGCTAAACGAATTACTTGGTTCATTCGAATTCCTTTTTCTGTTTGATGAACCGTGCAGCACTCAATGGAAGGGTCGTGCTCGAAGAATAAAATATAATCTTTTTCCGCCGCTTCTTGCAAGAATGATTTCTTCTCTTTCAAGGTGGTTAAAGGAAACATATCATAGCCCATAATATAGGGTAGTGGAATATGTGATGCAGAAGGTAATAGGTCGGCCATATATATAATGGTTTTGCCATTATAATTAATTTGTGGCAACATCATGCTCTTGGTATGTCCATTTACAAAACGAATGCTCATATTCTGCGTGAAAGGAACTTTTTCTAATAGCCCATCTTTCGTAAACTCATTAGTAGGTGCATCAATCATTTTTAATTGACCGCTGGCTTGAATGGGTAAAATATTATCCTTTAAAAAAGAAGCTTTCTCACGATCATTCGGATTCACCGCCCAGTCCCAATGTATTGGGTTGCTCCAATAAGTTGCATTTGGAAATGCAGTAACCAATCTGTCTCCTTGTTTTTCTATGCTTCCGCCACAATGATCAAAGTGTAGGTGGGTATGAAATACATCGGTGATATCGTTTCTAGTAAAACCTAAGCCTTGCAATTCAGTATCTAAGTCAATGGTTCCGCTCATACCGTAATGACCAAAGAATTTTTCATCTTGTTTGAACCCCATACCTGTATCAATCAATATCAGCTTGTTGTCGTCTTCAATTAACAAGCTTCTTAATGCCCAATTACATAAATTATTTTCATCGGCTGGATTCAATTTATTCCAAAGTGATTTTGGAACAACACCATACATGGCTCCTCCGTCTAATTTAAAAAAACTATGATTGATGCTGTGCAATTTCATTGAACTACTTTTTGGATTGCAATTTATTTGCAGAAATTAATATAACTAAACCGATGATGAAAAATATTTCTAAAACCAATACTGAATTTCTTTGTGAGCCAGATATTTCATTGATGTAACCAAAGCTAAACATACCTACCACAATAGATACTTTTTCTGTTACGTCATAAAAACTAAAATAAGAAGTGGTATCGTTTGTTTCAGGCATTAATTTGGCATAAGTGCTTCTACTTAAAGCTTGTATTCCACCCATGATAAACCCAACTAAAACAGCTAAGCCATAAAATTCGTTGATGCCATCTCTGGGCAATAAATAACCTATTACGCAAAGGATAATCCACAACACAATAGTGATCATCAAAGCAGTAAAATTACTGGTCTTTTTAGACAACCAAGCAATAGTAAATGCCCCGGGAATTGCAATTAATTGAATAATTAATATCGCAATGATCAAATTCATGGTAGGGATATTTAGTTCGCTCTTGCCATAGAGTGTTGCCACCAACATGACTGTTTGAACCCCCATATTGTAAAAGAAAAACGAAAACAAGAATCTTCTTAATACTGGAAGCGATTTTAATTGTTGCCAAACTTTATTGAGCTCTTTGTATCCACCTGCAATAATTTGCTTGGATGATTTGTTGCCCCCAGCAGGCACTGATTTGGGTAAACGTTTTAGCGCAAACTGCCCAAATCCCCACCACCAAATTCCTACCAATAAAAAGGAAAGTTGCGATGCTTTTCCCACGGTAATGCCAAAACTGTCTGGAGATAAAACAAATACAAAACAGATTACTTGTAAAATCATACTACCCGTATAACCCATAGCGAAGCCTTTCGCACTTACTTTGTCGCGGTCTTCGGGGGCAGCTATTTCTGGCAAAAAAGAATTATAAAAAACTAAGCTGCTCCAGAAACCAATACAGGCAATGATTAAACAAGCCAATCCAAATGCCAAATTGGTCTTATCGTAAAAATACATAGCAGAGCAAGCAATGCTACCCAGTGTACAAAAGAAAAATAAAAATTGTTTCTTATTTCCTTTGTAATCTGCAATAGAAGATAAAATGGGAGATAATAGCGCAACTATAATGAATGCAATTGCAAGGGCATAATTATACAGAGAAGTATTTACAAATTCTCTACCAAACAGTACAACCGTATCATTTAATGTTTGATCGTTGCCGTCTCCTGTTACGGCTTCATAGTATGCAGGGAAAATGGTAGATGTAATGACTAAATTGTAAGCACTATTGCCCCAATCGTACATTGCCCAACCATTGATTACTTTTTTGGAGGCAGTTTGTGTGGACATGCGTTTTATTTCAAGTGTCCGGTCAAGATAAGAATAATTAAGATCATTCCCACAATAACTCGGTACCAACCAAAAAGTTTAAATCCGTATTTCTGTAAATAAGTAATGAAAAATTTAATTGCCAATAAGGCTACTAAGAATGCCACAACATTGCCCAATCCTAATAAGATCATATTCGATCTTGTGAAAATGAGTTCCGGGGTTTCAGTATAAGCTTTTAATAATTTATAGCCCGTTGCAGCAGCCATGGTAGGTACCGCTAAGAAAAAAGAAAATTCAGCAGCTAGTTTTCTAGTTAATCCTTGTTGCATTCCTCCAATGATACTAGCAGCACTTCTACTTACTCCAGGAATCATCGCTATACATTGCCAGAAGCCAATGATAAATGCTTTTTTATTGGTTACTTGCTCATCTACTGAAATAGTAGGATTTTTAAAAAACGAATCAATGAAAATAAGTGCAACACCGCCTAATACCATTGTAATTGAAACCACCATGGGGCTTTCTAATAAAGCATCTATCGTGTCAGAAAACAAAGCACCCAAAATCAATGCAGGTAAGACCGCAATAATCAATTTTAAATAAAATTGCCAACGATTGAGAGGGAAGAATTTTCCCCTGAATAATATCACTACGGAACAGATAGCACCCAACTGGATAGCCACTTCGAATAGTTTAGTAAAATCATCTTTCGCGATGCCCATAAATGAACTGGCAATAATCATATGACCAGTAGATGAAATCGGAAGGAATTCGGTGACCCCTTCAATAATGGCGATGATGACAGCTTCTAAATAAGTCATAGGAATAATACAATTAAGTTCTAAGCCGCAGTTTTAGGCTTCTTAAAAATCGCATACACTTCAATCAACAAGCCTACTACAATTAAAATAGGCGCTACCGTAATTCTTGTGCTGCTGTATACTTCATTAGTAGAAAAAACAGTTGGGTCTTCGCTTTTACCTCCACTCATTAAAAACATGCCTAGGGCAATTACTAATCCACCCACTAACATTAAGATGAAATTTTCTTTAGAAAACAGAGGAGTGGTTTTATTGGTCGTGCTCATATAAATGCTTTATGCTTATTTTAAAATAGTATCTGGTTAATATAAATCGTCTAGTTTCATTTTCAAGTATTTCAATACACTTCTATGCGTGCTTAATACCGAAATACCAACGCCTAAAATAATCAATCCTCCAAATAGGAGTAAAGTATGATTGGTATTTCTGATGCCTTTTAATTGTGGGAATTGAGATTCGGCCCAGCCGATTAAAGAGAACAATAAAATAATCGCAATACCTGAACTGATTAGTCCATTTACAACTGCGCGGATATTAAGGGGGCGTGCAATAAAAGACTGCGTTGCTCCCACCATTTGCATGGTCTTAATCAGGAATCGATTGCTAAACATAGCCAAACGAATAGTATTATCGATACTAAAAATGACAATTACACAAAGGGTAATAGCGACTACTAAAAAAATCAATCCAATTTTAGAAGCCCTTTCATTTAAACTGGTTACCAAACTTTGTGGGTATTGCAAATCGGTGATTTGATTGCCATAATTGGCCATTAAATCGGCACTGATTACCGCTAAACTATCTTTATTTACGTATTCGGCTTTGGCATAAAAATCAATGCTCTCTGGCAATGGGTTTACATCCAAAATTTTGGCCCAATCCTCGTTGTTTTCTTTATTCCAGATTTCCTTGGCAGTGTTTTTGTCTACATATACTACGTTTTTGGCGTAGGGTTTTGCCGCAATGAATTGCTGAATTTGGGCAATGGTGTCTTTATTCAGGGTACGCATATAGGCACTCAACCGGATATCTTCTTTAAAGGTATTTCCAACAGAGTTAAGGTTTAGGAAAAACCAACCCATGATACCCATGATTAATAAAACCAACGCTACCCCTACCACGGTGTAGATATAATTGGGTTTTCCCCTCTTCAATGATGCTTTTCCTGCTTGAGCCATAATTTGTATTCCTTTTTTTACCGCTTCAATTAACGAGTGCTATGCTGTAAGAACGCTACAAATGTAGGGTTTTGACGGCTAATGACTTACATTTGCACCCCTAAACCTGTGTTGAAAATAAGCGAATATTTTTGGGCAGGCGTTAAAGAAACGCAAATAAATAAAAAGGGCAGGCAAGATGGACTATCAATTTAGAGCAATTGAACAAAAATGGCAAGAGCATTGGAAAAATTCCGGAGCATATACGGTTCCCAATATCAGTGATAAACCCAAGTATTATGTGTTGGATATGTTCCCTTATCCGAGTGGTGCTGGTTTGCATGTAGGCCATCCTTTGGGGTATATAGCTTCTGATATTTTCAGCCGATATAAAAGACTAAAAGGCTTTAACGTTTTGCATCCCATGGGCTATGATGCTTTTGGTTTACCAGCCGAGCAATATGCCATTGAACATGGTGTGCACCCTGCTACCAGTACAGTTCAAAACATCAATAATTTTAGACAGCAATTAGACAATATTGGTTTTTCTTATGATTGGAGTAGAGAAGTAAGAACTTGTGAGCCCGATTATCATAAATGGACCCAATGGATTTTCTTGCAATTGTTTAATTCTTTTTTTAACCGAGCAACCCAGAAAGCAACCCCGATTACAGAACTAATTGCTTCATTTGAAAAAGAAGGAAACAGTGTGCATGAATGTCCTGCTAATGATCAACTTCAATTTACTGCAGCTGAATGGAAAGCTTTTTCTGAAAAAGAACAGCAAGATATTTTGATGCAATATCGTTTGGCATTTTGTGGATATGGCGAAGTCAATTGGTGTGAAGCATTGGGTACGGTGTTGGCCAATGACGAAGTAGTGAACGGGTTAAGTGAAAGAGGTGGCCATCCTGTGGTGAAGAAAAAATTGAGACAATGGTATTTGCGTATTACTGAATATGCCGATCGATTAATCAGCGGCTTAGATCAAATTGAATTCAGCGAAGCCATGCGTGATATGCAAACGAATTGGATTGGTAAATCTTATGGCGCTGAAATTGATTTTGCTATTGCTGATGCTGCAACTAACGCTCCATTGCGCGTATACACCACCAGACCGGATACCATTTTTGGGGTAGACTTTATGGTAGTGGCTCCTGAACATGAATTGATTGAACAAATTACCACAGCCGATCAAAAACAGGCTGTTGAAGAGTATATTACTTATGTAAAAAGTAGAAGTGATAGAGAACGCCAGGCGGAGAAAAAAATTACCGGTTGCTTTACAGGGGCTTATGCATTGAATCCATTTAATCAACGACCAATCCCTATTTGGATTTCCGAATATGTATTGGCTGGATACGGTACGGGAGCCATCATGGCAGTACCATGTGGCGATGAGCGAGACTTTAAATTTGCGAAGCATTTTAATATTCCCATCACTAATATTATTGGCGAACATTTTAATGGAGAAGAAGCTAATTCAACCAAAGATGTAGCATTGTCTAATAGCGAATTTTTAGATGGCATTATTTTAAAAGATGCTATTGCCATTGTAATTGATAAGCTCGTTGAAATGGGCATTGGTAAAAGAAAAGTCAATTATAAAATGAGGGATGCGGCGTTCAGCAGACAACGTTATTGGGGTGAACCATTCCCGATTATATGGAAAGATGGAATTGCTTATCCTTTGAATGAATCTCAACTGCCATTAGAATTACCGCAGGTTGATAGTTATGCACCTGGTCCGGAGGGAGAAGGGCCGCTGGCCAATATTCCTGAATGGATTCATCAATATGATTCCATTATTCCAGGCGGTGCCCTGGAAACCAATACCATGCCGGGTTATGCGGGTAGTAGTTGGTATTTTTTACGTTATATGGATCCGCATAATACGGAAGCTTTTTGCGATAAAAAAGTCAGTGATTATTGGAATCAAGTAGACTTATATATTGGGGGAACAGAACACGCCGTAGGACACTTACTTTATAGTAGAATGTGGACCAAAGTATTATTCGACTTGGGCCATATTGGTTTTGAGGAACACTTCAGAAAACTCTTGAACCAAGGAATGATTCATGGGAGTTCGAGGTTCGTATACCGCAATAAGC
>CALRUG020000115.1:0-10198 GCA_943371295.1 Synechococcus sp. UW140
CGCAACGACCCCCTTTCACATTAAAAGAAAAACGACCAGCAGCATAGCCCCTGATTTTAGCTTCGGGTACGGCAGCAAATAAAGTTCTGATTTCGGTAAAGAAGCCACAATAAGTAGCAGGATTGCTTCTTGGTGTTCTACCGATGGGAGATTGATCAATCTCAATTACTTTATCAATATGTTCCAAGCCTTTCACCGAAACAAAAGGCATAGGATGCACTTTGCTATTGTAACAATGCTTAGATAAAAGTGGATACAAGGTTTCATTAATTAAAGTACTCTTACCACTTCCACTTACCCCACTTACCACAATCAATTTTCCTAATGGAAAATGAACAGTTACGTTTTTTAAATTATTTCCAGTTGCTCCTTTTAAAACCAATTCTTTTCCATTTCCCACTCTTCTTTCTAGCGGAACTGCAATAGACTTTTGTCCATTTAAATATTGAGCAGTATCAGAATTAGAAGCCAATACTTCTGCTGGTGTTCCTTCTGCAACAATATTACCCCCAAACTTACCTGCCCTAGGGCCGATATCTACTAAATAGTCAGAAGCCAACATGATGTCTTTATCGTGCTCTACCACTAATACGCTATTGCCAATATCACGAAGATTTTTTAACGCATAAATGAGTTGATGGTTGTCTCTTTGATGCAAACCAATAGAAGGCTCGTCTAAAATATAAGTAATGCCTTGTAATTGAGAACCAATTTGAGTAGCCAGCCTAATACGCTGAGACTCACCACCACTAAGGGTTCTAGAAGACCTACTCAAAGAAAGATAGGTTAATCCAACATCTAACAAGAACTGTAATCTTTCTCTGATTTCTTTCAGAATATCTTTGGCAATTAGGTTTTGTTTTTTGTTCAACCGATCTTCTATCCCAACAAACCAATGATGCAGTTTATCTAAATTGAGGGCACTTAATTCAGCAATATTTTTTTCATCCACTTTAAACCAAAGGCTTTCCTTTTTCAACCGATGGCCATTACAACCCGTACACAATTTCAATTCCATGTATTGCTCTACCCACTCCCGCATTCCATCGCTTTTAACGCCAGTAAACCAGCGCTTGAGCATAGGAATAATTCCTTCAAAATCTCCACTATACGGATCTATACCAGCAATTTCTTCAGGGTTATCAATTTCTAGACTATCGCCTTCCGGATTTCCATAGAGCAAAATATTCAATCCCGAAATAGGCAAATCTTTAATGGGCTTATCTAAATTGATTTTATTCTTCTTAGCCAACTGTTCCACATTCCTAAACATATAGGCATCACGCTGCACACCCAAAGGAGCAATACCTCCCTCTTTAATACTCAAAGTATTATCTGGAATAACGGCAGATAAGTCAATAGAATAAACATTTCCCAAACCTTTGCAAGTAGGGCAAGCACCATAAGGAGAGTTAAAGGAGAAAGCATTGGGCGAAGGCTCTTCATAACTGATACCCGTGTCTTCGCACATTAATTGTTTTGAATATTGAATCGTTTTATTGGTATCATTAATTAAAAGAAACAATAAGTCTTTACCCATTTTAAGTGCTTGCTGCACACTTTGACTCACGCGAACGCGCATATCATCTGTAACAGGCAAGCGATCAATTACTACTTCAATATCATGAATCTTATAACGATCTACCTGCAACTTAGGTGTAAGGTCAAGAACTTCTCCATCTACTCTCACTTTTAAAAAACCCTTTTTCCGAATTTCTTCAAATAATTCTCTATAATGTCCTTTTCGTCCTCTAATTAAGGGCGCTAACAAACTCACTTTTTTATTTTTGAAGCGAGCATAAATATTTTCTACAATTTCTTCTTCGCTAAATTTCACCATTTTTTTACCCGTCTCATAACTGTATGCTTCTCCAATTCTTGCATACAATAAGCGAAGAAAATCGTAGACTTCCGTAACAGTTCCAACCGTTGATCGGGGATTTTTATTCGTGGTTTTTTGTTCAATAGAAATCACTGGAGAAAGACCAGTAATTTTATCTACATCAGGTCTTTCCATATCGCCCATGAATTGTCTGGCATAAGCCCCAAAGCTTTCCATGTATCGGCGCTGTCCTTCATTATAAATCGTATCAAAAGCCAAAGAAGATTTACCACTTCCACTCACCCCAGTAAAAACAACCAATTTGTTTTTAGGAATCGAGATATCAATATTTTTCAAATTATGTTCCTTGGCACCAAAAACCTGAATATAATCCTGGTCATTCTCAAGGAGGGGTTGCTTGCCTATTTCTTTCTTTGCCATAATGGAGGTTAAAGATACAAACAAGGGAAGGCCCCCAATGTTTGCAAGGCAGTAAAAAAGAGAAAATTATATTACCCTACCAAAATAGTAGACTTTTAATTTGGTGGATTAAAACCGCTACCCTATCTTTGCGGTAGTTCTTTAATAATCTTATCAAGAAAGGCGGAGGGTTTTGGCCCTGTGAAGCCTTGGCAACCCATATTACATTAACTCTGTAGTATGAAGGTGCCAATTCCATCCTGATTGTAGCAAACACTGCAACGGGGAAGATAAGTCAGAGTCAAGCTTTATTATTACCGAAAGGAAAATTATACATGCCCATCTGATTTTATCAGGTGGGTTTTTTTTTAAACTTCACCTTGAGATTAACAAGAACGATATTTTTTAAACCAAAAAACATCGTATCATGCTCAGTGCAACCCAACTCATTCACAGTATTCCGGTAGATCCGCTTACAGGAGCTATTTCAGTTCCCATTTATCAAACCAGCACTTTTGTGCAAGAAGCCCCAGGTATTAACAAAGGCTATGATTATTCAAGATCGAATAATCCAACAAGGGCAGCATTAGAAGAATTGATTGCCAAATTGGAATTTGGTGCAACGGGATTAGCATTTGCTAGTGGATTAGCAGCCATTGATGCAGTGGTAAAACTATTAAAATCAGGAGATGAAATAGTAGCTGTTGATGATATTTATGGTGGCGCTTATCGTTTGTTTACTGCGGTATACGAACAGTATGGCATCAAAGTACATTTTGTAGACACCAGTAATGCTGCTAAAGTAGCAGCAGCCATCACAGCCAATACCAAATTGATTTGGTTAGAAACCCCCACTAACCCTACGCTAAAAATTTCAGATATCGCAGCGATTGCAAAAATTGCCAAGGCCAATAACTGTTTGATTTGTGTAGACAATACTTTTGCAACCCCTGTATTGCAACAACCTTTATTATTAGGCGCAGATATCGTAATACATAGTGCAACCAAATACCTTGGCGGGCACAGTGATTTAATTGCGGGCATATTGGTAGCCAAAGATGAACAAGTTGGAGCAAGACTGAAGTTTTTTCAAAATGCCTGTGGCGCAGTGCTGGCACCATTTGATAGTTGGTTAGTCATAAGAGGAATTGAAACATTGCATTTGCGCATGAAACACCATAGCAGAACTGCTTTAAAAGTAGCGGAGTATTTAACAACACATCCAGCAGTAGCGGAAGTATATTATCCAGGCCTTTCAACACATCCGAATCACGTGTTGGCAATTACGCAGGCTAAAACAGGGGGCGGCATTATTTCATTCACATTAGTGAACGATACCAATGAAGCAGCCGTAGACTTAGTTAGCAATACACAATTATTCAAGTTGGCAGAAAGTTTGGGCGGAATCAAAAGCTTGATTTCACATCCTGCGAATATGACACACAAATCAATTCCTGCCGAAAAAAGAAGAGCGGCTGGGGTAAACGATAGTTTAATACGCTTATCAATTGGTTTAGAAGAAGCAGCCGATTTAATAGCAGACCTAGCAAGGGTTTTAGATTCTATTGAAATCAATGAAAACAGCTACGCTTATGTAACAAGCAGCGAATGCTAAAGCAAGACCCAGATAAAAAATACAATATAAATAAGTAACAAAAACGAATAGTAAGTATCAAACCCTAAAAGAAAGTAACAAATGGAAACCCACAAACAGTTGACAATCGGATTATTTGGATTTGGTGTAGTAGGAGAAGGATTGTACAAAGTGTTGCAACAAACACCTTCATTAAAAGCGAGCATAAAAAAAGTCTGTATAAAAAATGCAGCTAAAAAAAGAAATGCACCAGCAGCATTATTTACTTCCGATAAAAACGAATTATTGCAAGACCCAACAATCAATGTAATTGTAGAAGTAATAGACGATTCTGTGGCTGCTTTCGAAATTGTATCCACTGCTTTAAAAAATGGCAAATCAGTGGTAAGTGCGAGCAAAAAAATGATTGCAGATAATTTACCTGCTTTATTGGCATTACAAAAAGAAACAGACCTACCTTTTTTATATGAAGCGGCAGCTTGCGCTTCTATTCCTGTAATCAGAAACTTAGAAGAGTATTATGACAACGACTTATTGCATTCAATTAAGGCGATTGTGAATGGGTCTACCAATTTTATCTTAACCAAAATGTTCGAAGAAAAACTCGATTTTTCAGAAGCGCTGTTGCTGGCACAGCAACTGGGGTTTGCTGAAAGTAACCCCAAGCTAGACGTGGAGGGTTATGATGCTTTAAACAAGTGGACCATTTTATTAAACCATGCATATGGTATAGTAAGTGCCCCTTCTGAAATATTGTTCACTGGCATACAAAATGTACAAGGATCAGATGCTGCAGTAGCCAAAGAGAAAGGATTTGACATTAAGTTGATAGGACAAGCTAAAAAATTAAAGAATGGAAAAGTAGCTGCATTTGTATTGCCCCAATTTGTACCATTCAACGAGCCCCTATCATTCGTAAAAAATGAATACAATGGTGTGGTGATTGAGTCGGGCTTCGCAGATAAACAATTCTTTTATGGAAAAGGAGCGGGAAGCTTTCCAACTGCTTCTGCAGTATTAAGTGATATAGCTGCATTACGCTATAATTACAAATACGAATACAAAAAATTGTACCACCATCAACCACATGAATTGTCCAATGATTATTATTTGAAAGTGTATCTAAGTTTTGATGATTGGAAATACATTCCAAGAGAAGATTTTGAGTGGATAGAAGAATGGCATGCGCAAGCGGAAAGAAAATATTTAATTGGTGTATTGCATTGTAATAAGCTGATCAACAATAATTGGTGGAAGCAAAATAGCACTTCACTGGTTTTAACCCCAGATGCGATTATAGACGATTTGGATATTGTACACTTAAAAAAAAGAAGCCTTGAACTCGCAGGCGTCATTTAAATAGTTACTTGTTTTTAGGGTAGAACCCCGTTCTGTGGGGCGGGGTTCTTAATTAGACCAATGCTTATCTTAATAACTACAATGCTTACTTAATTACTCCAATGCTTACTTATATTTGTATAAATAGACTGCATTGAATCCATTAAACCTTTCCGCATTTAAAACTGGGGCTACACTCAGTTTTGCTACTGGAATCATTTTGATTTTATTTTCATTTCTTGGAGGAAAAGAAGAACTGTTTTTATTATTGAATCAGAATTTGGGATCAACTGCCGATTTCTTCTTTCAATATTTTACGCATGCAGGTGATGGAATTTTCTGGGTACCACTTGCCCTTTACTTTATATTTTATAAAAGAAAGGGCTTGCCTTTGATCTTGAGTGCAATTATTATTTCCACCTTACTGGTGCAAACAGGAAAAAAAATTATTTACCCCAACGAGGCAAGACCAACAGCTGCAATTGAATCAACCATTCAAAGTCCTATACATATTGTAAAAGGAGTAACGGTACATACCAACAATAGCTTCCCTTCAGGACATACTACTACTGCATTTAGTTTATTCTTATTGGGGTGTTTACTGCTACCCTATACCTATTTTTGGTTGATTGGATTCACCGCTGCATTATTAGCCGGATATTCCAGAATTTATTTAGCACAACATTTCCCTTTAGATGTAGGGGCAGGAATGATTTGTGCGGTCATCACTGTTTATTTGTCTTTACAAATTCAAAAAATATTTAACAAAAGATGGACTGTTTAATTATTTCCATCTCCATTCGCCTGCAATTTCCAATGCTTCCTTCAAATTATTTTTAATCATGAAGTCGCGTACTTCTGTGTCGGTAAATCTTCTTGATTTTAATTCTTTTGAATCTGCAATACCGTATAATAGCATGGCACCATTACGCACTGTGTTCTTTAATCCTTTTTCATCTACCAACTTAAAGTCGTCGCAATCTGCATGATAACAAGGGCCAGCATTGTTGGGCAATCTACCCCCAGCGCCTCCACCAGTAGGGATTCCTTGTAACATAAAGGGTTGATGATCGCTGTGCAAGCCAGCTCCATGATTAAACAGGTTTTTAAAACTGGTATCCATTGATTGTGCAATTGCACCTATACCAACAAACAAATCTTTACTCTCAGCAATTGTGGTAGAAAATCCTTTAGGATCATTCGTCATATCATAGTTCAGCATATAGCGAACTTGATCTAATGTTTTGTTCTTGATTGATTGATCTACATAAGCCCTTGACCCTAATAAACCTTCTTCTTCACCCATAAATAGTACAAACTCAACGGTACGTTCTGGTTGTAATTTTAATGCTTGAAAAGTTCTAGCCATATCTATTACAGCAAATGAGCCAATTCCATTGTCTATGGCACCAGTTGCTAGATCCCAACTATCTAAATGGCCACCAACAATTACTTTTTCTTTTGGCTTTGTTTTCCCTTTAATAGTTGCAATCACATTTCTTGCTTTGATTAAACCAGATTGATTGGTCATATCAATAGAAGCATAATGGGTTGCTTTCTTCATGTCTTCCTTTAACTTTAATCCATCTTCTTTTCCAATACAAACAGCAGGATCAGGAATTAACTTTCCGGTTACAGATGCTGTACCAGTTAACAAAATGCCACCCGTTGCTGTATTAATAATAATGATACCTTTTGCACCATACTTAGTAGATAGAGCGGTTTTTTCTGAACGATGCAAATTTTTAAGACCCGCTTTAGAGCCTGGTAAAATACCTAAATATACAACCGCAATTTTACCTGTTACTTTACCTGGATTATTGATATAATCTTCTTCTAATCCATTTCCCATGTCTACTAATTCCAATTTAACATTGGCTTTTACTGGAGCGTGTGCCAAGGAAACTGATTTCACTGTTTGTAAGTTATTCAGATCGGTTCCTATTTTTACAGCCAGTGTTCCCCTACTCCAGCTTTCTACTTCAAATGGTTGGTATTTCACATCTTTGAAGCCATAAGACTTCAGTAGATTGTAGGCAAAAGTTTCTGCTTTTTTCCCATTTTCCGAACCAGTTAGTCGGTGGCCAATGGTTTCAGTGGCTGTTTTTAAACTACTATACGCTTTAGAATGTTGGTCAATTTCGGCATTCATTTTACTAAATACGGTTGTCCATTCTGGCTTAACCTGCGCTTGAGCAACAGTTGTTATTAATCCAACTAAAAGAAAACTTACAAAAACTTTCATATCAATATTTTGAATAGTACAATTAATTATTTAACCCAATTTATATTGGCTTTCTTAACAGATTGAGCATTGGTTCCAATCATGATTTCAAAATCTCCAGCCTCCCAATCATATTTCAAATCGTAATTGTAGAATTTCAAATCTTCTGGAGTAATAGTAAAACTAACTTTTTTAGATTCTCCCGGCTTCAAGCTAATTTTTTGAAATCCCTTTAACTCACTAACTGGTCTAGTAATAGATCCAACTACATCTCGTATGTACAACTGCACTACTTCTTTTCCTTCGTAAGACCCAGTATTGGTAAGGGTTACAGAAGCAGTTATTGATTGATTACCCTTTGCTTTTGTACTGCTTAATACCACATCACTGTAACTAAAACTACTATAGCTTAATCCATAACCAAATGGATATAAGGGGTCATTACTTACGTCTAAATAATTACTTTGGAACTTTTGAAACCATGGTCCACGCAAAGGACGACCCGTGTTTTTATGGTTGTAAAACAATGGTACTTGTCCAACATTTTGTGGGAAGGTTGCGGTTAATTTTCCAGAAGGATTCACGTCTCCAAATAATACATCTGCAATGGCATAAGGTCCTTCTGAACCAGGGAACCAAACATTTAAAATGGCTGGTATATGTTCATTTTCCCATGTAAGTGTTAAAGGCCTTCCAGTAAATAAAACCAATACTACTGGCTTACCAGTTTTTAATAATGCTTTAATCAAATTCTTTTGAACACCTGGAATATCCAAGTTACTTCTACTGCTTGCTTCTCCACTCATTTCGGCACTCTCCCCTGCAGCAACCACAATTACATCAGACTTAGCAGCAGCTTCCAAGGCTTCATTCAACATTTGTTCATCAGATCTACCATCACGCTTTAAAGACTTACCAAACATACCAGCACGCTCTTCAAATTTGGCGTCTGCATCTAAATTAGAACCCTTTGCATAATGAATGGCTACTTTATCTCCAATCGTTTCTTGGAAAGCTTGTAACAAGGAAGTGGCTTTAGTTAAATTAGCAGCTACACTCCATGTTCCTCCCATATTTTCTTTGTTATCTGCCAATGGTCCAATCAATGCAATAGAACCCGATTTTTTTAAAGGCAAGGTTTTATTCGCATTTTTTAACAACACAAAACTTTGTGCAGCAATGGTTCTTGCTTCTTTTCTATTTGCAGTAGAAAACACTTCTGTTTTAGCTCTGTTCTCATCAATGTATCTGAATGGGTCTTCAAATAATCCCAAACGATATTTTGCTTCTAAAATTTTTCTACAAGCTTCATCAATACGAGCTTGTGTAACTTTCTTCTCTTTTAATGATGCGCCCAATGTGGTTAAAAATCCTTCCCCTACCATATCCATATCTAATCCAGCATTCATAGATAAAGCAGAAACTGTTTTTAAGTCGCCTACTCCATGTGCAATCATTTCATTAATGCCCGTATAATCAGATACGACCATTCCTTTAAAACCCCACTGCTTTTTTAATACATCTGTCAACAACCATTTATTGCCGTGTGCTGGCAAACCATCAATTTCATTAAACGAAGCCATTACCGAACCCACACCCGCTTCTATAGCAGCTTTATAAGGCAGCATATATTCATTAAACATTCTAACACGACTCATGTCGGTGGTTCCATAATCTCTACCTGCTTCAGCAGCACCATACAGCGCATAATGTTTTACACAAGCCAATAAAGTATTGTTCTTAGACAAGTCATTTCCTTGATACCCCTTAATCATCGCTTTGGCAATTTGTGCACCTAAATAAGGATCTTCCCCATTTCCTTCAGAAATTCTTCCCCATCTTGGATCTCTAGATACGTCTACCATTGGAGAGAAAGTCCAGTTGATGCCATCGGAACTTGCTTCATTCGCAGCAATTCTTGCACTGCGTTCAATTAAGGGCATATCCCAAGTAGCACTCATTCCTAAAGGGATGGGGAACACTGTTTCATATCCGTGAATCACATCCATTCCAAACATCAAAGGTATTTTGAGACGGCTTTTCTCTACTGCTAACTTTTGTACCTCTTTAATTTTTGCAACAGACTTAATATTAAATAAGCCACCTACTTTACCTGCTTCAATTTTCTTAGCAATATCAGAACTTGCAGCAGCACCAGTAACAAAATCACCAGAGCTAGGCAAATTCAATTGACCTAGTTTTTCTTCTAAAGTCATTTTAGCCATCAATTGATTGATGAATGCATTCATCTTAGCATCTTGGGCATTCACCACCGCATTGATACAAAAAACAAGAAGCAACCCGAACCATTTTTTCATTGTTGTTTATTTATATAATTCTACAATTTATTTAAACACAATAGTAGCAACAGACCCTGCATTTAAGGTCAGATTAACCCATTGTTTGTTTTTGGCAATATTCAAGCTTTCTAAAGCTGCGCCATTATTCAGCAATATAAGGATTGTGTTACCTTTTGGCGTCAAAAAAGCGACAGATTCAACATTTTTAGTACTATTACTATGAATACGAACCGATCCTGGAGGTACAAACTTTGCCGCATGTGCAATAATATAATACGCAACATTTCTATTTACAGAAGACCCATCAATGGTTAACGCACCCTTGCATTCAGTACAACCACCAGGCGTATGAGGTCCAAACAACCGATCATTGGCCAGATTCCACTCTAAAGCAATTTTACTATGGTTCTGCATAGAGCCCAACAAAACATTTTTGACATGCCATTTTAAATCTCCATCAAAACTTCCTTTACTACCTGTCCACTGTTCTGTGAAGTAGA
>CALRUG020000116.1:0-10034 GCA_943371295.1 Synechococcus sp. UW140
GATAATTGCAACGACTCTGTTGTTATTATCGTATAAAAATGATACTTGATGAAACTTGCCTTTAACTGTATCGCTTGTAATACTTTCAATTAATGGGGCTTGAATTAAACCATAAGGTAGAGTTTGTGCTATTAAGATAAATGGAATGATTGCCAAAACAGTCAGAATAAATTTCATTGAGTGAGCTATTTTTTTAGAATATACTAAAATGATGCCAAGATTGGCGCCACATTTCATGTGCCAAGATTGTCCCCCATTTCATGTGTCAAGATTGTCCCCACATTTCATGTGCCAAGATTGGCGGTCTGCGACCGCCTTCTTCCCGTATTGAACTTACTCAAACCCACCGCAACAACCTTTGGTTGTTGCAGGGTTTATTTTAGCTCATCGCCTCATTCAAGCGAGCTTGACTCGGCTCTTCGCAAAAAATAAACCCCCGCAGCTTTCGCTGCGAGGGTTTGTGGTCTCGCCAAGAATCGAACTTGGATCTAGAGTTTAGGAAACTCCTATTCTATCCATTGAACTACGAGACCATGATTCAATTATCCCAAAATGCTGGGGTAGAATCGGCGCAAAAGTAATAGAATTTATTTTACTCCCGGTTGCTTTAACTGCCAACCTGTTTTCTTTTTTTCCGCATCCACCATTTCTTTTACATCGGCTAATAATTTCTTGGCATCGTAAACAATTCCGTCTTTGATAGTATACACTACTCCACCCTTGCGAATGATTTCATTTTGATCATTTAATTCAATCGCTCCTGTGCCATAGAAGTATTGTAAATTCTTTAAAGGGTTGCCATCTACTACACATAAGTCGGCTAGCTTACCTGGTTCTATGGTGCCCAATTCTTTGTCTACTCCTAATGCTTGTGATGCGTGCATAGTTGCAGCGCGTATCACTTCTAGCGGCTGAAATCCCGCTTCGCGTAACAATTCTAATTCTCTCACAAATCCAAATCCATACAATTGATAAATGAATCCATTGTCTGAACCAGCTGTAACTCTTCCCCCTCTGTTTTTATATTCATTAATAAATGTCATCCACAACTTGTAATTATTTTTCCATTCTATTTCTTGTTCTGTTCCCCAGCTATGCCAGTAAGAGCCATGTGATACCCTGCTAGGTTCATAAAATTTCCATAGAGAAGGGAGTGTATAATCTTCGTGCCATTCTGCTCTGCGTGCACGCATCAAATCTCTATTGGCTTCATAAATATTCATCGTTGGATCTAATGTGAAATCTGCAGCAATTAAATCATTCATCACTTTATTCCATTTCTCGCTGTAAGGCGCTGCTGCTTGTTTCCACAGCTTTCCCGCTTCTTCAAAACGATGTTGTTCGTTGTTGTAATTATAATCGGCAGGATAGTTTTGCAATGTGCCATTCTCTAACATGGCTTCTGGTAAACCATACCAATGTTCCATGCTGGTCATACCTGCTTTTGCAGACTGTACCACATTCCATCTGGCCACATCTAATTGAGCGTGGTGTGCGGTACTGCGCAATCCTAATTTTTTATTTTCACGAATAGCTGCATCCATTACTTCTGGTGATGCCCCAAAAAATTTAATTCCATCTGCACCTTTTGCTGCATTTTCATTTACCCATGCCCTTGCTTGTTCGGCATTAATGATGGGGCTTTTGCTGCCTTGTCCAAATGCAGTGTATGCATGAATACGAGGTGCGGTAATGGTATTGGCTGCACTTTTCTTTTTATGGTCTAATACCCATTCTAAACCATTACCTGCTGATGGGTCGCGTATAGTTGTTATACCGTGGGCCATCCATAATTTAAACACATATTCTGCTGGGGTGCCTTGGGCTCTGCCTCCAATATGTCCGTGCATATCAATTAAGCCAGGCAACACGTATTTGCCACTGCAATCAATTTCTTTTCCCCCTGCTTTGAGTGCAGGCCTAGATTTAGGATCAATAGGCATACCTGGATTCCCCACATTGGCAATTCGAATAATTTTATTGTTTTCTATAATAATATCTACTGGTCCATAGGCAGGAGAACCTGTACCATTAATGACCATTGCACCTCTCAAAATCAATTGGGTATATGGGCCTTGGCCTTCTTTAACCAAGGGTGAAGGGGTAATTTGGGCGCCAACTGCAGTCATAAATAAAAGACTAAAAATGGCAAGCAGCATTTTTTGCATACAAAAGATTTTGATGAAGTTAAGGTGCAAAAGCCAATTGCTAATCACTCTTGCCCAATGGCTGATATCGCTTATCTTTGCCCCCCAAATTAAATACATGAAGTTTTATAATACGATTATTAAGTTTCGTTTCTGGCTAAGCCTTTTGGCCTTGGTTGCTGCTGTAGGGGTCAATTACTCTAGTGGTTTTTGGCCTGCATTCATCCTTTATTTTGTAGGGGTGATTGGATTAGCCAGCCATTTTTTCATTGGCCCTTTGCGTTTGATTCAAGAACCAATGGAAAGAGGGGATATGGACGAAGTGGAGCGTATCCTCAACACAGTTTGGTATCCTAATTTATTATACAAACCTGTTCGTTCAACTTATTATACCATCAAGGGCAATATGGCCATGATGAAGCAAGATTTTGATAGTGCCGAAAAGCATTTGAAAAAAAGTTCTGAGTTAGGATCACCCATGCCTGAAGCAGAAGGAGCCAACAAGCTTCAATTAGGAATGATGAGCATGCAACGTGGAGACCTTAAGCAAGGGGAAAGCTATATTCGTGCAGCTATTAGAGCAGGTATTGCAGACAAAGAAAGTGAAGCGGTTGCCTATATCAGCATGTGTCAAATCTTTATGAATAAAAGAGAATTCAGGGCTGCTAAAGATTATTTTAGAAGAGCCAAAGCTTGTAAGCCTACCACCAAACAAGTGGTTGATCAAATTAAAGAAGTAGAGAAATATATTTCTCGTATGCCAGGATAATCATGCTTCAAATAAAACATATTACAACAGAGGGTGCCGAGCTGGAAACAGCCCGGCATTTGTTTAAAGAGTATTCAGATGAATTGGCTGTAGACCTTTGTTTTCAAAGTTTTGAGGCCGAGTTGAAAGATCCCTTAAAAAAATATGGGCCACCACATGGCAGTCTTTTTTTAGCCTATTACAACGGTGAAGCAGTGGGCTGTATAGCATTACAACAACTAACCGAAGAAGGCGTTTGTGAAATGAAAAGATTGTATGTACAACCAACATTTCGGAAGTATAAAATTGGAGATGCATTGGTTGCAGAAATAATCAACGAAGCAACAAGATTGGGCTATTCCAAAATGAAATTAGATACTTTAGAAAGGTTGCAAGCTGCTATACATTTATACCTCAAACATGGGTTTGAAATCACTACTGCATATTACCACAATCCCTTGCCTGAAGTGGTTTATATGGAAAAAATATTAAGCTAATTTTTTCAACAAATTTTCAATCACCACTGGAAAATTTGCATGCTCCAATGCATGTATTTTAGTAGCTAAACTAGATGGAGTGTCCGTAGGTTCAATGCTGCATTTAGCTTGAAAAATAATATCGCCTTCATCGTAATGCGCATCCACATAATGAATGGTAATGCCACTTTCTTTTTCTCCTGCGGCAATCACCGCTTCATGTACAAAATTTCCATACATACCCTTGCCTCCATAGTTGGGCAATAATGCAGGATGTATATTAATGATTCGATTGGGGTATGCTTCAATCAATGTTTCAGGAATTTTCCAAAGAAAACCAGCGAGAACAATAAAATCAATTCCTCTTATTTTAAGGTCATTCACGCAATCGGCCGTTTCATAAAATGAGTTTCGATTAATAAGTAGGGTGTCTATATGAGCGGCGGCCGCAATCCCCAAAACCCCTGCTTCTTTTTTATTTGAAACAATTAGGTTGATTATAACTGCCTTGTTGTCGGCAAAATGTTCAATTATTTTGGCTGCATTGGATCCTGCACCTGATGCAAAAATGGCCAGTTTTACCATGTTTTTACTGCTTTTTGGTCATTTTTTCCTTGATTCTGCCCAAATATCGCTTGAAAAAGCTGAATTGGCCAAATGGTACACTTACCAATAAAACACAGATTGGCCAGAGAATAGTCACTACAATTACATAAATGATAAAATAAATAATGCCCCGCTCTAAATTGGTAAAAGAGAGTAATTGTCTTCCAAGGTATCCACACAAACTGCCCCCTAAGGCAAATGTGGTGAAGATGAGTGTAAACTGAAGCCAGCTTACTTGCCATTTATTTTTTAATCGATGGAGCATGGCTGCAAAAGTGCTTTAAAAAGTTCATTTTATTTGAATGTTTTAAACTGAAATGATTTTTCAAACTTTTTTTAACCATTTCATGACAAATGAAATGCGTCAATTTGTTGAACTCGTTGAAAATTAAGTGGCATATAGATAAAAAAATTTTTTCCCTATTGCGTAATTGTCACAATCCTATCATATTTTTGCCTCCGTTTAAGGATATTTTTCCACACCAGAACCATCGTTGTGCATATGATATTGTCTAGATCCATAGCAAAAGCCAGCATTGCCGCTTTTTTATTTTTTGTGAGTCTGTGTTTCAGTGTAGCCGCCAATGCTCAGGACGGTAAAGCGCTTTTCAGCGCCAATTGTGCGTCTTGCCATGCTCCACACAAGAAATTGACTGGTCCTGCCCTTGCAGGAGTAGAGTCTCGTTGGTCCAGTAAAGAGAACTTGTATTCCTGGATTAGAAATAGTGCGGCTTTCCTTAAAACAGGAGATGCTTATGCTAATAACTTGTACAATGAGTACAATAAAGTTGCAATGAATGCTTTCCCTTCTTTAAAAGATGCGGAAATTGATGCAATTCTTACTTATATTAATAGTGTACCTGATCCTTCTAAAGCACCTGCTGCAGGTGAAGGCGCTGGAGCTGCTGCTGCAAATGTGGAAGCAGATAACTCTTTGTTGTTTGGTATATTAACCTTGATTCTAGCTGTTGTTGCTTTAATCATGTTACAGGTTAACTCTAACCTTAAAAAATTAGCCGACGATAAAACTGGTCAACCAGCATTGGAGCCAATTCCTTTCTGGAGAAACAAAGCTTATATCGCAATGGTTACTGTGGTTTTATTTGTAGTGGGTGGTTATTTAACTACAAAAGGTGCTATGGCTTATGGTAGAAGCCAAGATTATCAACCAGAACAACCTATCTATTACTCTCACGCAGTACATGCTGGTACCAACCAAATCAACTGTCAATATTGTCATACTGGTGCTGCTCAAGGAAAGCAAGCGACTATTCCTTCTGTTAACGTTTGTATGAACTGTCACCAAGCAATCAATGAGTACAAAGGTGAAAAAATGTACAACGAAGCGGGTGAGGAAGTAGATGGTACCGCAGAAATTAAGAAATTATACAAATACGCTGGCTTTGAAGAAGGTAAACCATGGGATCCTAGTAAAGCCAAGCCAATTGAGTGGGTTCGTATCCACAACTTACCTGACCACGTTTATTTCAACCACGCTCAGCACGTAAAAGCTGGTCAAGTTGCTTGTCAAACTTGTCATGGTGAAATCCAAAAAATGGGTGAGGTAAAACAATTCAGTGACCTAAGCATGGGCTGGTGCGTGAATTGTCACCGTGAAACAAAAGTTCAATTTAAAGACAATGGTTTCTATAGCATCTACGAGAAATACCATGCAGATTTAAAGAGTGGTAAAATCGATAGCACAAAAGGAATCACTGTTGAAAAAATTGGTGGTACTGAGTGTCAAAAATGTCACTACTAGTTCTTAATAGTTTTAAAGGGTTGTTTTAAATATATCATTCGAACGTGGAATCCGCCCGCGGTTTCCAACTGTTAATCAATAATTATGGAGCAAAAAAAGCACTGGCAAAGTTTTGGAGAGCTGAATCAGTCTGCAGCGTTTAACAAGGATGTAAAAGACGAATTCAATGAAGAACTACCTATTGTGGAAGACGAAAGCAAAAGCTTTCTCGAAGCAAAGGCTCCCCGTCGCGACTTCTTGAAATATTTAGGTTTCAGTACTGCTGCCGCAGCTGCCGCAGCGAGTTGTGAAATGCCTGTAAAAAAGGCCATCCCATTTGCCAATAAGCCTGAAGACGTTGTACCTGGTATTTCTAAATACTATGCAACTACTTATGTTCAAGACGGCGATACAGTAAGCATCTTGGCTAAAGTACGTGATGGTAGACCCATAAAAATTGAAGGAAACGATCTTTGTCCAATTACCAAAGGAGGTACATCTGCTCGTGTTCAAGCATCTGTATTAGACTTATACGATACTTCACGTTTACGTTTCCCTACCATTGATGGTAAGGAAGTAACTTTTGAAGCTGCAGATAAAGCAGTTGCTGCTCAAATGGGCGGTAATATTGTTGTATTAACCAGCACGATTAACTCTCCATCTACAAAAGCAGTGATTGCGCAATTCTTGGCTAAATATCCCGGAAGTAAGCATGTTACTTATGATGCAGTTTCATACAGTGCTATGTTGTTGGCAAATGAAGCTACATATGGTGTTCGTGGAATTCCATCTTACCATTTTGAAAATGCGAAAGCGATTGTAAGCTTAGGTGCCGACTTCTTAGGTACTTGGTTAAATCCTGTTGAGTTTTCTAAGCAATATGCAACTGGAAAAAAATTAGACGAGAAGAATCCAACCATGAGCAAGCATATTCATTTTGAATCTGTTGCTTCATTAACTGGATCTAACGCAGACGAAAAATATTTACACCGTCCTTCTGAAACCCCTGCTATTGCTGCTGCTTTATTGAGTGCAGTAAACGGTACTGGTGTTATAGGTATTGCTGATGCAAAATTAAAAGCGGGCATTGAAGCTGCTGCAAAAGCATTGAATGCACATAAAGGTGCTGCTTTAGTTGTTGCAGGAAGCAATGATGTAAATGTTCAAATTATTGTAAATGCAATTAATAATGCCATTGGTGCTGGTGGTTCTACCATCAACTGGGGTGTTTTATTAAATACACGTGCTGGTGTTGATGCAGATTTTGCACAATTAGTAGCCGATATGAATGCAGGTTCTGTAGGAACTTTATTGATTCACGGTGCAAATCCTGCTTACAGCTGGTTTGCTGCTGATCAGTTTAAAGCTGGTTTAGCTAAAGTGAAAACAACTGTATCATTTGCAGGTAAAGTAGACGAAACTGCTGAATTATGTAAGTTCGTTTTACCTGATAATCATTTCTTAGAAAGTTGGGGTGATGCGGAAGCAAAAACAGGTCACTTCTCTTTTATTCAACCAACGATTTATCCTTTATTCAAAACACGTCAGTGGCAAGACAGTCTACTAAAATGGAGTGGTGCTACTGAAGACTATTTAGCCTACTTAAAGAATTTTTGGTCAGCTAAATTAGGTGGTGTAAATGGTTGGGATAAAGCTTTACAAGATGGTGTTGTAGCATTAGGTGAATCAGCTACTAAGCCTGGAAGCTTTAATGGCGCCGCAGTTGCGGGTGCTTTATCTGCTGCTTCTTCAGCGAAGAAAGGTGGTAAAGTAGAATTAGTATTATACGAGAAAGTAGGAATTGGCGCTGGTCAAGGTGCAAGTAACCCATGGTTACAAGAATTACCTGATCCAGTTACTAGAGCAACTTGGGACAACTACTTAGTAGTTTCTCCAGCAATGGCTAAAACTTTATTAGGTATAGATATCAGCAACGGTGGTCAAGCCGATGCTTATGAAGTAAATCCTCCAAAGAAAGTAGTTAAAGTTACTGTTGGACAAAAAACCCTTGAACTACCTACATTGATTGTACCAGGCACACATCCTGAAACTGTGGGTATTGCAGTAGGTTACGGCCGTAGCGAAAAAGTAGGTAAATCTGCTGCAGGTGTGGGTAAAAATGCATTTACTTTAGCAGCATTAAGCGGTTCTTCTGTAAATTTCTCTAATGGAGATGTTACTTTAACATTAACAGAAGAAACTTACCCAGTAGCATTAACTCAAACACATAGCCGTTACGATACAGAGCAAGGTAATCGTACAGAAGTAGTAAAAGAATTAAGTTTAGCTGCATATAAACATCACCCAACTGAAATCCGCGAAGAGCGTGATAAGGAATTAAAGCCTTGGGGTGGTTTAGAAAAATTTGAATCTCAAGGAACATTATATCCTGTGTTTGAAAGACCAGGAATTAAATGGGGAATGAGTGTTGACTTAAATACTTGTACTGGTTGCGGTGCTTGCGTAGTAGCATGTAATGCAGAAAACAACGTTTCAGTTGTTGGTAAACCAGAAGTATTACGTGGTCATGAAATGCATTGGTTACGCATTGATCGTTACTACAGTGGCGATTTAGAAAACCCAAATGTGGTATTCCAACCATTGATGTGTCAACACTGCGATAACGCTCCTTGCGAAAACGTTTGTCCGGTTGCTGCAACTAACCACAGCAGTGAAGGATTAAACCAAATGACTTATAACCGTTGTATTGGTACTAGATATTGCGCAAACAACTGTCCATATAAAGTTCGTCGTTTCAACTGGGCCGATTACACTGGATCTGATAGCTTTGGCGACAACCAAAAAGGTGTAGTGAACGATGTTGTTCTAGATATGAACGACGACTTAACTAGAATGGTGTTGAATCCAGATGTTACCGTTCGTGCAAGAGGGGTAATTGAAAAATGTTCTTTCTGTGTTCAGCGTTTACAAGAAGGTAAGTTGAAAGCGAAAAAAGACAGTCGTCCTTTAAGCGATAGCGATGTTAAAGTAGCTTGTCAGCAAGCTTGTCCTACCAACGCAATTACTTTTGGTAACGCCAACAGCAAGGAAAGTGCTATCACCATTGCAAGACAAGAAAATCCAAATCGTCAATTCTATGTTTTAGAGCAATTGCATGTATTACCTGGGGTTACTTATCTAGCTAAAGTGAGAAACACAGATGATATGCCTCATCACGAAGCTGCTGAAGCAAAAACAGAAAAAGCACACGGATAATTTTTTAAGAAATTGAAATAACCAGATGCTGCCTTCGGGCAGATCAAGGACCAAAATAAGAACAGATGCATTTAAAGTACGAATCACAGCTCAGGGAACCACTGGTGTATGGAGATAAAACATACAAGCAGGTAACAGAAGACATAGTTCGCCCTATTGAAGCCAAGCCTACCAAATTATGGTATGTAGGTTTTTATATTGCTGTTGCCTTACTCATGTTTGGTGTCTATAGCGTATATCGTGAAGTAACTTATGGTATAGGACAGTGGAACCTAAATAAAACAGTGGGTTGGGGATGGGATATCACCAACTTCGTTTGGTGGGTTGGTATTGGTCACGCCGGTACCTTGATTTCTGCAATCTTATTATTATTCCGTCAAGGATGGAGAACAGGTGTAAACCGTGCAGCAGAAGCGATGACTATTTTCGCGGTAATGTGCGCGGGTCAGTTCCCTATCTTCCATATGGGTAGAGTGTGGATGGCATTCTTTGTATTGCCTTACCCTAACTCTCGTGGTCCATTATGGGTAAACTTTAACTCACCATTGTTGTGGGACGTATTTGCGATTTCTACTTACTTTACCGTATCTCTTTTGTTCTGGTATTCAGGTTTAATTCCTGACTTTGCTACCGTAAGAGATCGTGCATTTACTAAATTACGTAAGCGTTTATATGGTATTGCTTCTTTTGGTTGGACTGGTTCTACCAAACATTGGCAGCGCCATGAGAGTCTTTCTCTAGTATTGGCGGGATTGAGTACGCCGCTTGTATTGTCGGTTCACACAATCGTATCATTTGACTTCGCTACATCCGTTATTCCTGGATGGCATACCACCATTTTCCCTCCATACTTCGTTGCGGGTGCAATCTTCTCTGGTTTTGCTATGGTTCAAACCTTGATGATTATTGTACGTAAAGTATTTGCGATGGAAGACTATGTAACCATTGGTCACATAGAAGCAATGAATAAAGTAATTGTATTAACTGGTTCAATTGTAGGTATTGCTTACCTAACAGAGTTGTTCATGGGTTGGTACAGCCAAAATAAATACGAAGGATACACATTCTGGTACAGCCGTGCATATTTGTTCTCACCTTAT
>CALRUG020000117.1:0-9985 GCA_943371295.1 Synechococcus sp. UW140
TTTAATTGATTCACCAATTGTATAAAAGCAAATTTACTGGCATTCGATACCTTGCTAAACATACTTTCTCCAAAAAATAATTTACCCATTTTAATTCCATAAAGACCACCCACCAATTCATTATTCTGCCAGGCTTCTGCTGAAATGGCAATTCCTTCTTGGTGTAATTGATTATATGCCATTTCAACTGCATCGGTAATCCAAGTTCCATCTTGCCCAACCCTTGGATGATTTTTACATTGTTTGATCACTTCGGAAAATGCAGTATTGGTTTTGAATTCAAAAAGCTGCTTCTTTATTATTTGCTGCATGCTTTTGCTAATAATCAATTGATCAGGAAATAAAACAAAGCGTGGATCTGGGCTCCACCATAATGGCGTTTCACCTTCATACCAAGGGAAAATACCTTGTTGATAAGCCAAAACGAGTCTTTCGGAAGATAAATCTCCACCAATTGCTAATAAACCATCTTCTAATGCTTCTTCAATAGGAGGGAACCAATTTTTGGAGGAAAGTATATGCATTAATTGTTCTGTTCTACAGTGGCTCCAATGCCTCTGTCTGTGATGCTGTTGCACATGGGTTTCAATGTATCATAGTCCCCTTTTTTAACAGCATATTTTCCTTTATGGTGAACAAATAAAGCACATTGTTCTGCTTGCTCTAAGCTATGACCACAAACTTCCATTAAAGTTTCAATCACCCATTCAAATGTATTTACTTCGTCGTTCCATACTACTAAACTATAGGTATCAGCAATAGCGGTATCTGTTTCGGAATCGGCGGCTTCCCAAGTTTGTGGATTATTCAAGAAATAGAATTCGGACATGGTGTAAAATTATGGAATAGGCGCTTATTTCAAAAAAAATGAAATTTTGTTGCTAAAAAAACATAATTTTTTTGGGTAGTTTAATTCGAGACCCTATTTTTGCACTCCCAAACAATAAGGGAGCATAGCTCAGTTGGTTTAGAGCATCTGCCTTACAAGCAGAGGGTCCGCGGTTCGAACCCGTGTGCTCCCACAAAGGTCTCGAGTAATCGAGGCCTTTTTTTATTCCCCCCTTACATGAAAAAAACGATGCCTCGAATATAACCGGTATTTCAAATTAGAGCTATTACTACAAAAATGTATGGTAAACATTAATTGGTTAAATTGTAAGTAATTCAAGAGGTGAAAATGAAACGATTACTGCTTATAGGTATTTTATTTTTCCAGTGTATGCTTATAAATGGACAAGTTTATCAAACAGCTAATAAAAAAGCCAGTATAACCACTATAAAGTTGTTTAATAATTTATTTAAAGCTTTACCGGAGGGGGTACTATTTGGTCACCAAGACGACTTAGCATATGGATTGGGCTGGGAGTATATCCCAGGTAAAAGTGTGGTTCAAGATGCGGTTGGGGAATATCCAGCTATGTATGGTTGGGAATTGGGCGACATAGAATTGGATGCCTTATTTAATTTAGACAGTGTGCCATTTAATAAAATGAAAAACTTTATTAAAGAGGGTTACGAAAAAGGAGGGGTAATAACCATTAGCTGGCATGCGAATAATCCGGTAACTGGAAAAAATGCATGGGATATATCTGGTAATGCTGTTGCCTCCATTATTCCTGGTGGAGAAAAGCATGCTTTGTATCAATCTTGGTTAGATAAAGTTGCAGCTTTTATGCTTGATTTAAAAGATGCAAAAGGAGAATTTATACCAATTATTTTCAGGCCATTTCATGAGTTTACAGGAAATTGGTTTTGGTGGTGTCAAAATGTTTGCACTCCAGAAGAATATAAAGCATTGTGGAAGTTTACATTTGATTATTTAACCAATACCAAACAAGTTCAACATTTGTTATTTGCTTATAATCCTGAAAAGTTTGAAACTTCAGATGGGTATATGCAATACTATCCGGGCGATGAGTATGTAGATATCATGAGTTTTGATTTTTATCAGTATGGAGATCCATCTAATAATAGTGATTTTGAAAACACCCTAGACAAGCGATTAAGTATATTAACTGACTTAGCTAAAAAGCATAAAAAACTTCCTGCATTAGCAGAAACAGGTTTCATGAATATTCCATATGCTGAATGGTTTACCAAGAAATTGATGAAAGGGATTGGCAATCACCAGATTTCGTATTGTCATTTATGGAGAGATGGAGGCTTAGTGAATGGTACCGGGAAATATAGATTTGCGCCATCTCAAGACCATTTTATTCCAGTAGGGAGAGACCCCGCTTTCATGGATTTTTATAAATTGTATATCTCTAACAAATTCATTTTTGAGAAGAAAGCTCGTGATTTAAAATTGTACCAATGAAAAAATATTTTTTATTAGCGATTGTTTTATTTTCTATTAAGGCAATGGCCCAAGATAAAATGTATGATTCTGTACTCGCAAAAAAATTGGGAGCCGATGAGAATGGCATGAAGGGATATATATTGGTTTTATTAAAAACTGGTCCGAATAAAACAACCAATAAGCCATTTATTGATAGTTGTTTTGCAGGTCATATGCAAAATATGGGAGTAATGGTAAAAGCCAATCAATTGGTAGTAGCGGGCCCATTGGGAAAAAACGATAAAACGTATCGAGGAATCTTTATCCTCAACCTTACCGACATGGAGAAAGCGGAACAATTGCTTCAAAATGACCCAGCCATACATGCAGGATTGTTAACGCCAGAATTGTATAAATGGTATGGGTCTGCCGCATTAGCAGCGTACTTGCCATTTGCAGAAAAAATTAGTCGAAATTAATCTTCTCAGAAACCCAATAAAGCAGTTGTAGCATGAAAAAATTAGTTCAATATATTGAAGAATTAAGAACCTTTTTGCCTAATGCAAATAAGCTCAATGAAAAAGTGTCTACCTCTAGTGTAGGTTGGCATATTGACCATTCCTTGTTGGTTATTTCACAAATTATTACTGCGATGGAATTGTCTAATCCAGTCAATTATCAATACCAATTTAATTTAAAACGATTATTAGCTTTTAGTTTCAATAGATTTCCACGAGGGGTTGCTAAAGCACCAAAAGCAGTAAAACCAATCGAATCTTTTAATGAAGTAAATACCATTGCCGCTTTCGAAAATATAATGCATCGTTTAACTGTATTAGAAGGGTTAGCACCTAATCAATTTTTTACACACCCTTTCTTTGGAAAGCTTAATAAAAAAGCAGCAATACAAATGCTTACAATACATACCGCTCACCATATTTTGATAATTAAAGACATCATTCATAAACAAGCATAGCTTCCGATTGTAAACTTTGTATCTTAGCAAAAACATAATACTATGATACAAGCTAAAGGATATGGTGCCACCAGTAAGGAAAGCGAAATTGTTCCCTTGTCTTTTGATCGAAATGAAGTGGGGCCAACAGATGTATTGATTGATATACTTTATTGTGGAATTTGCCACTCCGATATACATACAGCCAGAGGTGAGTGGGGGCCTGCCATTTATCCTGTGGTTCCAGGACATGAAATTGTGGGTAAAGTAGTTAAAGTGGGCGAACAAGTAACCCGTTTTAAAGTGGGCGATATTGCAGGGGTGGGTGTTTTTGTTGATTCTTGTAGAACTTGTGCCCCTTGTAAAAAAGGGTTAGAACAATATTGTGAAGAAGGCATGGTGCCCACATACAATGGTTATTACCGAGACAAGACCACACCTACTTATGGAGGTTATTCCAATTGCTATGTGATTGATGAAAAATATACCTTGCATATACCTCAAACAGACAATTTAGCGGGGGTAGCACCCTTGCTTTGTGCGGGCATTACTACTTATTCTCCTTTAAAATTTGCAGGTGTTGGAAAGGGGCATAAAGTAGCCGTTTTGGGTTTAGGTGGATTAGGACATATGGCAGTAAAATTTGCTGCATCATTTGGTGCTGAAGTAACCATGTTGAGCACTTCGCCTTCCAAAGAGGCAGATGCAAAGAAATTAGGTGCGCATCATTTTGCATTGTCAACTGATCCTGCACAAATGAAAGCGCTAAAAGGCAAGTTCGATTTTATTTTGAACACAGTTGCTGCTGTTCATGATATGAATAAATTTTTAGATTTACTCAGTTTAGAAGGCAAGATGATTATTGTAGGTATTCCACCAGAAGACAGTGCATACAATGCTGCCAAACTGATTTCAAAACGAAGGAGTATTATTGGCTCTATGATAGGTGGAATAGCAGAAACACAGGAAATGCTTGACTATTGTGCAGCACACCAAATTTATTCGGATATTGAATTGATTGGAGTGAATGATATTAATGCTGCATATGAGCGAGTAATTAAATCGGATGTGAAATATCGTTTTGTCATTGATATGAAAACGCTTTAGTTTTCTATTTCAACAATCATTTCAACTTCAACAGCCATATTAAAGGGAAGTGTGTTGGTTCCAATTGCGGAACGTGCATGCTTCCCTTTTTCACCTAAAGCCAATACCATTAAGTCGGAAAATCCATTCATCACTTTGGGTTGGTCATAAAAATCTGCACTGCTGTTGATGAATCCCAAAACCTTCACCACTCTTTTAATTTTTGAAAGTTCACCAAGTTCTTTTTTTAGTACTGCCAACTGATTAATAGCAGTAAGCCTTGCAGCTGCATACCCTTCTTCTATGGAAAGGGTTGATCCTAATTTACCTGTTATATATTTTCCTGATGGATCAGAGGGCCCCTTACCTGAGAGGTATAATAAATTTCCGGTTCTTACTACATTCACATAGTTGGCAACAGGTGCAGATAAATTGGGCAACAAAATATTGGCAGCAGCCAACTTTTCTTCTGGTGTTTGTGCAAATGATTTGGTGA
Source organism: Synechococcus sp. UW140 (assembly GCA_943371295.1). GTDB lineage: Bacteria > Bacteroidota > Bacteroidia > Chitinophagales > Chitinophagaceae > Sediminibacterium. The sequence goes on from CALRUG020000117.1 coordinate 4,819, forward strand.
CTAAAAAAATACCAATCAGGAATACTAATTTCTTCATGTTAAGAAAGGTTGGGTTGTATGATTGAAGGAAGTTGCTTTGGTTGATGAATACGAAATTGCTTATGTGGAATGAATTCTCCCGCAACTAATTCAACTGATTTTTTGGGAACCTTAAAACTAGTAGCTAGAAAATCAATCAGAAATGCGGTTGCCTTTCCCTTTTCAGGGGCGGTCATGATGCTAATTTTAATTTGATTGCCTTTTATTTTCCCCCACTGATTGGTTCTAGCTCCTGCAGAAACCAATACATTTAAATTTAACACATCATCATCCCAACTGTAAAAGGAATCACTCATGTATTAAAATTAGTGATTGCTGTACATTTTTTCACCAGCATTAACTGCAAAGGGTAATATATTTTGCGGTGGGGGAATAGGGCAAGTGGCAAAAGGAGTAAACACACAAGGAGGGTTATACGCTTTATTGAAATCTATCATGAAGTTGGCAGATTCTGCTTCTGTTTTAAGTATATACAAAAATCTTCCTGCAGCATAGGTAGATTGACCTGAAGTAGCGTCTCCCATTACTATTAATAAATAATCTCCTTCTGAAATAGCATCTAGCGTATAAAACTGTCCTTTGTATTCAAATCTTATTTTTCCAACGAGCTCAGTAGGATTTTCTTGACCTAAAGCATTTTTGATGATGATCTGCTGTTTAAAAGCTGGCTTAATTAAAGTTGCCTTTATTCTCCAACTACTATCCGTTTCAAAATAGTCAATTCCAGCAAATTTTTTTAATTGATTGGATTGAAGATTTCTGAGCCTTACGCCAATTTTCTCCCCTCTTTTGATAATGGTAAAACGCAGGTTTCGATGATTCACTACTGCGGAAGGAGTTGATTCGGTAAATAATAAAGTTTTGTTTTTACTCATTTTCCCATTTACTTCAAAACCGATACCAGTAGCAGGTTTTAACCATACACTGTCTCCAATTCTAATTAATTCGCCCGCCGTTGGTGCGATGGTGCCAACAGGAAATTGAATCGTATTTTTAGTGCTCGATCCAAATTTATTTGCACCCTCGTTTAACCAAAGCAATCCTTCTAAATTCAACCATCCGTCTTCTGCTTTTAATGCGCGCACACGTGCTCTTTTCCAATCTTCAATTTGATCTGAATGCGTTTTAATTAATAAATCGTTGGCGTGTTTATTGAAACTGTCAATAAATGCTTGATAATAGGCTCCTGTTGCTGGACCAGCGAATCCTGCATGAATATTTTGTATGGTTCTATCTGAACGGATGAATAGGGTAGTAGGGAAACCAGTAAAATTTTTCAAAAGTGGAAATGTTTTCAATACCGATTCTCCATTCGATAATCCTCCAAATACCTGTTGGTATTCAATTCCAAATTTTTCCTTATAACGAGCCATGGTTTTTTGTGCATACACCAATTCGTCCTTTATTTCAAATTGTGCGGTAATGACTTCGATTCCTCTGGCTTTATTGGCTTTATACCAAGGCGATAAAAATTTAGCTTCGTCGGCGCAATTAGGACACCAGGTACCTCCAATGGTTAAGATGATTGGCTTGTTAAAATAGACAGAATCATCTAGACTAATTTTTTTACCCTCAATATTAGGTAAACTAAATTGGAAGGGTAGTTGGTTGTTTTTAAGTTGAGTTAATGTAGAAGGATTAGGTAATACAGCTGCTTCATTTTTATAAGCCCTGATTAATTGAACCGATTTTAATCCTTGTTGAATTCCTTTTAAAGAACCATCTACTTCTATGCTTCCAGTAAATAGCAATGGGGAATAGCCAATGAACAAGGAGAACTTAAATTCACTTCCTTGAATAGCGCCAAATGAATACCTAGAATCTCCACTTGGTCTTAAAAAAGTAACACCTCCTTTATTTCCTTCTTGATTAAAAAGTCCAATCGCTTTTATTTGTTTACCAGAATCATTGGTGAATACCACATCATATTTTCCAGCAATATTTTGTGGTGCAGTTTGTTTTTCCCAAATAAAACGTTCTGTATTGTTTTGCTCAACCAAAATAGGATAAGCGTCTTCTCCATTTGTTTGCCTGCGCCAAATTCCTTTGAGAATTTTATTGTTCTTGATTCCGATGGTCATGATTCGATCAAACTGATTGATCCATATTTGCAAACTATCTTTTACTTGTATTAGTTGGCCACCATAATATTCTTCGGGTCCATTGATAAAATAGACTACATATTTGCCGAGGCTGTCGGTTCTAACAGAGAAATTAAATGGGATTTCTTCCCCATTGTATAAAGGGAAACTACCTCTCCATTCACCCAATGGGTTAAAGGTATTTTGTGCTTGAATAGTATGGCTAAAAACGAGTAAAAAGGAGAACAAGATTGCTTGACGCATAATAGTCTATAAAATTAGTAGACAAAATTAAGGGATTACAATTTAATTTAGTTGAAGAGCAGGTAATCGATAGTGTTGGCTATCGTAAACAAACAACTCTTCAATAGTATATGTCCAATATTTATACAAAGGGGTTTTAACCAAATATTGGTCTGCTGCTTCTTTGGTATCGACGTTCATGGTAATCCAACATGTTTGTGATTCCATGCTAACAGCATAGCTGTCAATAATACCTTTATTCATTAGGAAATTGATATAAGTACGATGGGCTGGAACCAGTGTCATAAATTGGTCGTCCATTTTAAACTGGATAATTGCTTGAAACTTCTTCATAGAATATAGTTACAAATAAATATCGTACAAGTTTTATGCCTATCCCAAGAAAATGGCAATTTGTCTCTAAAAATAAACATCTTCAAACATTTCTATAGAAGCAGGTTGATTGTTTTGTATCAAAATGGAAATGACATTGAATTGAATTCTTTTGAATTTGGGGTGATTGAAATGATAGACTGCTGCAGCCAATTGAAGTCTTTTCATTTTGGGTTTACCAATGCATTCTTCTGGATAACCAAATGCCAACGTATTTCTGGTTTTTACTTCAACAAATACTAAAAGATTTTGATGGGTAGCAATGATATCAATCTCAAAATGTTTGCAACGCCAATTTCTTTCTAAGATGATATATTCTTTTTTTAGTAGGAAATCAACTGCCAAATCTTCTCCTGCAGCACCAGTTTCTAAATGATTCTTTTTCATTTTAAACAAGATAATCTCCAAAATGTCGTTAATAACAAGAATAAATACCTGTATATGCAGCTGAATGAACGGATTTTTAAATTGAAAGGAGTAGTACAACATTATGCTTGGGGTGGACATTCATTTATTCCCCAATTATTGAATAATCAAGCAGATACCAATAATCCATCTGCAGAGTATTGGATGGGGGCTCATCCTTCGGCACCATCTAATGTATTAGTAGGAAATGATTGGGTCAATTTAAACCAACTTATTTCCAAAGACCCCTCCACTACCATTACAGATGCCGTGATGAGTCGGTTTGGGGAATTGCCCTATTTGTTTAAAGTATTGGATGTAAAAGATATGCTCTCTATACAAGTTCATCCAACTAAAGAGTCGGCTGAAATTGGATTTGCGGAAGAAAATAAAGCGGGTATACCTATAAATGCGCCGCATAGAAATTATAAGGATCAAAACCACAAACCAGAAGTAATGGTAGCATTGAGTGAGTTCTGGTTATTACATGGTTTCAAAAGTAAATTAGCTATTGAAGAAGTGTTGCTTGATACGCCAGAATTAAAAGTGTTGTTGCCTCTATTTAGACAAGAAGGCATCAAGGGTTTGTATCAATTTGTAATGGAAATGAGGCAAGAAGACGTAAACAATATGCTTGAGCCACTGGTAAAAAGAGCGATACGTCTAAAAAAAGAAGGCAGCATTGATCAATCCAACCCTGGATGGTGGGCAGCCAAATTGTACGACGAAAATGGATTAACAGAAAATATTGATCGCGGTATTTTTTCCATTTATTTTTTCAATATTGTTAAAGTAAATAAAGGCCAGGCTGTTTTTCAAAAAGCGGGTGTGCCACACGCTTATTTGGAGGGACAGAATATTGAATTAATGGCCAATAGCGACAATGTTTTAAGGGGAGGGTTAACACCCAAACATGTGGACGTTCCTGAATTGATGAAGCATACCTTGTTTGAATCTATTGTTCCCGATATTATGAATGGGAATCCTATTGCTGTGGGAGAAGTTGTTTACCCTTGTCCTGTACCAGATTTTGGGTTGAGTAAAATTGACTTGAATGCAGGAGCAAATTACCAAGGGAAAAGTTTTTCATTGGAAATTCTCATAGTGACAGATGGGTCTGTTTTAGTTAATAATTCCATGGTTCTTAAAAAAGGAGAAGCCGCTGCTATTTTAGCGGATACTGAATATTCATTAACTGCAACCGGAAATTCTACCCTTTTTAAAGCTTTTGTTCCATCTATTTAAGGATTATTCACATAATGGGTAAAAATGAAAGCTATTCTTTCGTGAATAGGCTTATTTTTGTTCTAGAAATAGACTGAAATGAAACTGAACAAACAATTTATATTTTCCCTAGTATTAATGGTTCTTGCATCTGCAATCTACCGTGTATTTCCAAATAGACCAATGGGTTTTGCTCCTCAAATGGCCATTGCGCTTTTTGCTGGTTCCCTTTTTGTAAAGAATAAAAAGCTTGCGTTTTTATTACCATTGCTTTCTATGTTTATTTCTGATGGTTTATACCAACTACTTTATATGAATGGCTTAACAGAGATCTCCGGATTTTATGGTGGTCAATGGAAAAACTATTTATTAATTATTGGTTTAACCAGTATTGGTTTCTTAGTTAAGCAAGATAAGATTGCTTCTATTGCAGGTGCATCAATTGCTGCCCCTACTGTTTATTTTATCTTATCCAACGGACTAGTATGGTTAGGTGGCGGAGGATGGCATAGACCTAAAACAGTGGAAGGATTGATGATGACCTATGCTGATGGATTACCTTTTTACCCGAATAGTATCTATTCTACCATATTCTTTAGCATTGTTCTATTTGGGGCTTGGTATTTGATTAAGCGTAATGCAGCTAAATTAAACGTAGCTTAAGCATTCTCCGCTTCGTACACTTCATCGATCAATAAATGTTTCCCATCGGCAGCTTGGGTAGCTAATTCATCGCAGCGATTATTCATTGCATTGTCTGCATGTCCCTTTACCCAAACAAA
>CALRUG020000118.1:0-9966 GCA_943371295.1 Synechococcus sp. UW140
CTTTGCTCCTTGCGTAGCACCCGCAACAGGTTTAGTTGCACCTGCTGCCGCATTTTTCTTATCCAATGCAGCCTGCGCTGCAGCTGCATCTTGCGCAGCTTTTAATTTACGCGCATCTTCTAAAGCTTTTAAACGCTTTGCTTCATCGCGTCTTTTGGCTTCTTCAATTTCTCTTCTAATAACGGCATTGATAGCAACGGCAACTTTTTGACGCTGGTTTTCTTTATCGCGAATTTGTTTGTTCAGTTCTTTTTCTTTTCCCTTCAATTGCGCAACTACTTGGTCTTGCTCTTTGCGGTCTTCTTGTAAGTCGAGCAATTGTTTGTTCTGCACTTCAAGGGTACTCAAACGTTCTTTTTTATTATTACTCAAGACCCCAATTTTTTCTTGTAATAAGCTTTCACTTTTTACAATGGTATTGGCTTGGGTTTCTCTGTTTTGGCGATAACTTTTTAAATAAGCCACTCGCTTCATCGCATCGTTAAAGCTACCCGCAGAAAACAAGAAATTTAAGTAAGCATAACTGCTTCTGTTTTTGTAAGCAAAAACAATACTCTTGGCATATTTCACTTTAAGGGTATCCAATTCTTTGCGCAAGCGATAAATATCGCGCTCGTTTAAAAAAATGGTTTCGTCTAATTGTTTTACTTCTCTATTGATGCTGTTCACCAAAGCTTCACGCGCATTGATTTTGCGCTTGATAATGGCGAGTTGCTTAACAGAAGTTTTGGTGTTCTTTTGGGTTTCGCGATAGAGTTGATTGAGTTCGGCCAACTCTTTTTCGATGCTTTGTTTTTGTTTTTGTAAATCTTCTCTGTTTTGCGCATTGGCCACCAAGCCACCCACAAGCAGCACAACAAACAGAACAAAGATTTTTTTAAACATAGTCAACAATTAAACTCAATTAATACAAAGGTTACACGCAAATTAGACAAGAACGCTACCAAATAACGTTAAAAGCTAGCTTAAATTACTTACGCTTATAATTTTTAGGCACTTCAAATGCATATTTTAACGGTTCGTTTAGGCTGAACTCTTTAAAATCTAAGTTGATATCGAGCTTACTCTTTTCGGCCACCACAATTTTTCTTTGGGTAGCAAATTGGTAAGTGCCCATGGGTTGATAATTGCTAAAACTAATGGCACAAGTTCTATTGCGTTGAATATCTACGTCATCTAGCTTGCTGTGCATGACCCTGAAATCCTCTGTAGACAAGGAAATCAGGTGTTTAAAAATATCACCCACCATTAATACCGATAAACTTTGCGGACCATCGCGGTAAGACACAATATTATTGGTCATAAATACCGGATTCCCAATCAAAAGGTCTTGAAGGGTAAAAAAATCAAAAGGAATCTGCGTCGCTTCTTTCAAATAATCGATGGTACGATACTGCACATATTTATCACCCACTTTTTTCACTAGTACCACTGAGTCTTTAGAAATCTTTACTTGCAAACCCTCAGCAGAAATGCCCAAAAACGAACCACGGATTCTAATATAAATCAAAGAATCTTTCACTATGCTCAAATAACCCGTATAATTTTCGCTGTTCTCCGCGCTCTCGTAATCAATCTTGATCTTCGCATTAAAAGTTTTGAAGTTGATGGAGTTGGTCAGCACTTTCATCATGATGCCGCGCACAATGCTGGCAGAGTCTACTTTAGGCGTCTCTGTGATGACGACGGTTTGGGTCGTGTCTTTCTTTACAATGGCTTCTTCTATGCTGGCTACTTTTTTAACTGTTTTGCAGCTGGCTAGAACGACAATCAGTAATAGTATTCTAAATATTTTCATTTATTTATTTTTACGAGGTGGGATTTGGTAATCTTCGTTAGCTGATTTTTTTTCAAAAAATCAAATGCCTCATCTTACCAAATCCCACCATCCTATAATTTAATCAACTATATTAAATCCCTCATTTTCCCAAATCCTCCACATTATAATCTCATCACTAATTATATATATATGTTCTGGGTTTTAAAGGCTGCAAAGATAGCTAAATTCAGTCTGATAGAATGAACCACCAAAATCTGTAAATTCATCAAGAAAATGACCGATTGAATAGCAAACATGACCAATAACCAACAAAATATCATCAGAAAACTACAGTGGATCATCTACCCTGTGGTTGTGCTTATGATCATTGATTTTTTTATCAAGTTTAACAATCATGATCCGCTAGAAGTCACTGAAAAAAGCAATCCCATTTTACAGTGGATTGACCAAGGGATTATAGTGGTTGTTTTTGTGATTGTGTCCATTGGCGTATTGGCATTGATGCAACAATATTTTACCAAAGAGTTGTTCAAAACAAAAGAAACCCTTGGAGCAGTTGATGCATCAGCAGCCGCTAATGCAAAGCTCTTATTAAAAATTGATGGGCCATCACATTTAGGCGGACATCTTATTTTATTTCTGGCAATTATGGGATTTTCCGCATTTGTCAATATCATGCTTTTTGCACCCGAAATTCTATTCGAAAAAGATCAAATCAATCGATTTACCATTTTTGAAAAAATCATATTTGGCTTTTTTTATTTGATCATCCATTTTTTAGTGATTGTATTCGGTCAAAGATTATTCAAGGGCATGCCGCCCATATTTATCGCAACTGAAAAGGGATTTTCTTACGAACCCGCAGGAATCAGTACAGGATGGGTTTTGTGGGAAGATATAACAGAAGTAAGGGAAAGCGAAGTGCTCTTTGGTTCAGGTGTCAATAACGGCCCCAAACTAGTGCCTGTTATAGGAATCAAACTCATCAACCCAGAACAATACCGGAAATCGTATGCACCCCTGCTACAATACGTAGTAAATATTGGCCAAAAATTCCACAACTACCAAACCGAAGGAGTCGGCGATATTCTTTTGCGCCCCTCTGACTTAGGCGACCAATATGAAAATGTGCTGGCCTTATTCAAATCCAAAACAAAATCATCATTCAATTATGAAGGAATCAATAGTAATAGGGAGTTTTGAGGATATATTTAAAAAAAAGAATTACTAATATTAATGGCTGAGTAACTAGAAAATTTGGCATTTAAGATTTTCCGAAGGAAAAGATTGTAGACAAATTTTCTAGTTACCAGCCAAGAAGATATTGTTTATTTAGAACCTGTACTTCCAAACCCCCCACTACCTCTATCGGACTCAGATAATTCTGATACAGCTACCCATTGAATCTGCTCCACCTTCTGCACCACCATTTGCGCTATCCGATCAGCAGGATGAATCGTCTGCGGTTCAGAAGAAAGATTAATTAAAATGACTTTGATTTCACCACGATAATCGGCATCAATCGTACCTGGAGTATTTAAACAAGTAATGCCCTGCTTGATGGCGAGTCCGCTGCGGGGGCGAATTTGAATTTCATAGCCTAAGGGAATCTCTACAAATAGTCCAGTTGGCACTAATGCGCGTTCAAAGGGTTGCAGCACCATAGGTTCAACAAAAGAAGCACGAACGTCCATCCCCGATGAACCTATTGTTGCGTAGGAGGGCAATTCATTGCCCGATTGATTGACAATCTTTATAGAAAGTTGATTCGATAACATGAAAGTAAAGGTAGGGCTAAATAGCAAAAAGGTAGATGCTCAATCCTTATCTTCGTGGATATGAATCGGATTGAGGAAGCCCTGCAAAAAGTGGAACAAATAGTAAAATCAGCCAATAATAGCAACGACTTGGCTTATTTTCAATACCACCGTAAGCGTTTTCTAAAGATGGGGGAATCGGTAACAGCCATTTGCCCTGCGGGTGCAACTGTTTTAGATATTGGTAGCCATTATTTGCATTCTTCTTTACTGCTTCATTTTTTGGGCTATAAAGTGACTTGTATGGATGTGGGTGAATTTTGTAACCTCTCATTTATTCAAGAACGCATAGCCGCCAACCATCTCACCCAAATTGAAGAGAACAATTTAGAAAAATTAAGCAGTTTAGCCACTGAACAAAATCAATACGACCTGATATTATTCACCGAAATATTTGAGCATATTACGTTCAATCCCATTGGGTTTTGGAAAAGAATTCATACGATCATTAGAGACCATGGAATCGTCTATATTTCTACACCCAATGCCTTTACACTCTATGCATTTTGTAAAACCTTGTACAAATTGATCAGCTTCAAGGGTATTGGTATTGATATCCCTTCTATTTTCAGCACTGTTACTTATGGGCATCACTGGAAAGAATACTCTTCTAGAGAAATAAATGAATATTTTACCCTATTGAATGATGGGTTTCAGGTGAATATTCAGCAATTTTGTTACAAGCCCGACGAATTAGGGGGCAGTTTCAAAAGCAAGGGAAGGGTTGGTCTAATTCGTTTAGGCAATCAGCTACCCTTTTTTAAAGAAGCACTGGAAGTGATCGTTAAAGTGAACAAAAGCCATCCATTTAAAGTAGATATCCCCCAGTATTAACTTAATTTTGAAACAAAGCAAAAAAGCATTTATGGGGATTTCTCAAATAAAAAGTTCAATAACTAAGTTAGGATTGTTGCTGATCATAACTTTCAGTTTGCTTTCTTGTAGCAAAAATGTTCCTGATAGAATACTTGCTTATTCCAATGAATTTGAGAGCGGATTTACAAAAGATTTTACGATTTTAGGAGCAAACGGTGTAGAAGATTCTTTAAAAATAACAGAATTCAACAAGAATAAAATTTTTGGCAGATTCAACAGCAATGCGGTTGTATTCAAGCGAGATACGCTGCCCGAACATAATATCATTAAAATAGAGTTCGACTTGTATATTCACGACGATTGGAGGGGTAACTATCTTGCCCCAGGCGCAACAATTCCAGATTTATGGCAGTTCAAACTAGACAATAATCCCCTTTTGATTACGAACTTTTCAAATGGAACACAAGATCAATTATTTCCCAACAACTATACGGCAACATTAACCAATAACAAAGCGCTCAGTAATTCATGGGCGGTGTTTCCAGGAATTTGTTCTAAAGCGGGACAAAACAATGGAACCAGTTTTTATAAAATTGAATACATCACTTCACATAAAGGTGGAATTGAATTGGTTTTTCAAGATGTTCCTTTTTCAGCAACCAGTTTATGCATGAAAAGTTGGTCAATAGACAATCTGAAGTTAACCACTATGCTTAAACAATAGCACTGCAGCATATGAATTTAAAATCATCTGCTGTTTTTAGTTTTTTCAATCTCAGCTCTATACAAGCTGCCAATATTCTTGCTCAATTACTGCTCATACCCATCATCAGCAGAATTGTGGGGTTAACAGAATTTGGTTTAATTATGTTGGGCGCGTCCTATGCGGCGTTGGTTTCCATCTTCATTAATTTCGGAAGCAATCAATCAGGGGTAAAAGAAGTGGCCCTTGCAAAAGACAAAACGCCTACTTTATCAAAAATATTTTTCAGTATTTATATCGTCAGGGGTTTGTTATTTGTGCTCACTTCTCTTGCATTCTTATTGGTAAGCCAGTGGCTTTTACCCTTAACTACAAGAACCCATTTTTTATATGCCAATATGATTATTGTGGGTGAATTACTCAACCCGTTTTTCTTTTTTGTGGGCATTCAACAATTGTTTTTATACAATATCATTAATCTGATTTCGAAAATATTGTCCATCGTATTGATCCTGCTTTTTATACAATCGCCCACAGACAGTGTTTGGGTAAATTTTATTGTAGGCTTTACGCAAATAATCGGTTCGATCATTTTAATGGTGGTTTTAATCCAAAAACACGCGCTGGTTTTTATTAAAATACCCATTAAAGAATTGGTGCAATATGTAAAACAAAACAGCTATTTAGCTGGCAATAATTTAAGTGTACAATTGCAGCAATCTGTTTTTTTGTTTTCCGTATCCGCGATGGGGAATCCCGTATTATTGGGCGCCTACTCTTTGTGCGATAAAGTTGTTTGGTCGTTTAGAATGCTGATTATTTCCTTTTTTAATGCCATGTATCCTAGAGCTGCAATATTGCATCAAACTGCGCCAGAAGATTGGAAACGCATGAAACAACAACTTCAAAAAGCATTATGGGTTATTCTTTGTGCGGCAGCATTGATCTTATTATTTTTTGCAAATCCAATTGTGCATTTAATAACAGGAGCATCCGATGAATTAGCGGCGTTTTTTATCCAATCCATTTGCTTGATGCCCTTGGTGGCAGGCTTGAATTCTTTGAATGTAACGGAGTTATTGTTGCGCAATCAATACAAATACATTTTTAATATAGCCATCATTTTATTGGTTATTTCAATTTTATTGGCTGGACTATTTCTTCAATGGGGCAACCCGCGCCTATTTGGATTTTTCCCCATCTTGGTAGAACTATGTAGTATCCCACTCTATCTTTACTTCATTAAAAGTGCAAGCAATTAACTATTTTCGTGTTAATGAATTATAAAGCGTTTGAAGATATATTGTCATGCCCCAGCTGTGGATCTGATGTTATGAAAGAAGGGGATGGATTTACCTGTGTAGGGACTTGCAAAAGCCATTATCCAATTTATCATGAAGTACCTGTTTTAATCACGCCCACTAATCCTGTTTTTAATTTTGAACAATTTGCCGATGGCAAACCACCCAAAATTTTCTTTAATGCATATAAGAATCCTGTTTTACAATTCTTAAAAAAGATTAGGCCAGATATTACGCTGAACCTAGCCAGCAAAAAAAACTATACCGAAATTGGATCAATATTGAAAGACCACCCAAATCCGAGCATATTAATTATTGGAGGAAGTATAGATGGTAATGGAATTCAGGAACTAAAAAATCAATTACCATCCAATACAGTATTAGTAGAATCAGATGTGGCGCATGGCCCCAATACCAACATCATTATTGACGCCCATCAAATACCATTTAAAGACAATAGTTTCGATTTAGTGATTGCACAAGCGGTATTAGAACATGTACTAGATCCATTTTTATGCGTAAAAGAAATTCAACGGGTACTTAAACCTGGTGGAATGATTTATGCAGAAACGCCTTTCATGCAACAGGTACACGGAGGCAAATACGATTTTCATCGTTTTACCCATTTAGGACATCGCAGACTATTCAGACAATTTAGGGAAGTAAAAAGTGGAATCATTGCAGGAGCGGGCTCAACGATGGCTTGGTCGTTGATGTATTTTATTACCAGCTTTGCTCCCACCAAAAAAATAGACAAGGCATTGAGTTATATTGGAAGTTTTGCCAGCTTTTGGCTTAAGTATTTCGACTATATACTCAATAATAATAAAGGTTCTTACGACGCGGCCTGTGGCCTGTATTTCTTAGGAAAGAAAGAGGCCAATTATCTTTTACCCGATGATGAATTATTGTCTTCTTATAGAGGACATAAGTCTTAAAGCAAACGAAATGCAAGCATCTGTTGCCATCATTTTGGTTAACTGGAACAGTTATGAATTCACCAATGATTGCATTGGCTCGTTAAAAAATGCGACCTATCAAAACTTTACTATCATTGTAGTAGACAATGGGTCTGAAGATCAGTCGGGGCAAAAGCTACAACAAGAATACCCCGATATCGTTATTTTATTTTCTCCAGACAACAAAGGCTTCACCGGTGGAAACAATATTGGTCTAGAATATGCCATTCAAAATGGTTTTGACTATGCCATGCTATTGAACAATGATACATTTGTAGCACCGAACTTTTTGGAGCCCTTGGTAGATTATTTAGCTTCTCAACCCCATGTTGGCGCAGTACAACCCCGCATTTATTTTAACCATGATCGATCCATATTATGGAATGGGGGCAATGGTTTTATCAATAGCATCGGATGGTCCTATACCAGTGGAGAAAACCAATTGACCAAAGCAAAACATTTAAAAGTAAAGCATATGCCCTGGATCACTGGCTGTGCTTTTATGGTTAGAACCAGCATCATCAAACAAATAGGCTTATTTGCGCCCAATCTATTCATGTACAGTGAAGATGTAGACTTGTCATTTAGAATAAGACAAGCAGGTTATCAATTGACCTATGTACCCGATTCCATTATATATCATATAGCGGGTGCTTCTAACAAAAAAAAGGTAAAAGACAAAGAAGGAATAGTAAACCCCATAGTGCATTATTTAAACCAACGCAATCGCATATGGGTACTCAAAAAATACACACCATGGTATTATATCCCAACGGTAATTGGGTTTAATTTTTTTTATTATACGCTGATTATAGGGTATTTTGCAATCCGCAGAAGACCCAAAAAATTGAAGGCCATTCTTAAAAGTATTCAAGATGGAATCAAGGGTTCTATTAAATATGAATTAGATACTCCCTAGCTTATGCTTTTTTTAATACCCTGCGTATATATTTTTTCCTTCTTATTTACAGGGTACCAACTGTTTCAGCATAAGCCACAATTTATTTTACGATTTTTTGTTTTTGGATTACCCATTTATATCACGGCTTTATCGTTGTTGAATCAAATGGGTTTGGGGGGATTAATGCCGCTGTTTCAGGGCTTTAAAGAGCTGATAGTGCTAGCCACTCTAGGGTATTTAATTTATAACCAAACGGCCAAACTGCAACTCACGTTGATTGATAAATTGGTATTGGCATTTTTTATCTATACCAGTTTATATGTTTTCTTGCCCCTAGGAGAGCATGGATTTACACAAAAACTACTCGCATTAAAAAGTTTGAGTTTTTTCCCGCTAATATATTTTACAGGAAGATTCATGCATCCGAAGCTGGTGAACCTGAATGCCAATTTCAGTTATATATTAATCGTGTCAATTGTGGCAGGAATGGTATTATTATTAGAAACCATAACCAATGTGCATTTACAAACCTATTCGGGATATGCAGAATTCTTTCTTCGATTTTTTGACACAGAACCATCTGGCAATTTTGGATTGAGTTGGACATTTGAAACCAGTAATGGATTAAAAAGATTTGCCAGCATTTATGGCGGTCCATTAGAATTGGGCGTCAACACCTTATTTGCATTAGCTGCTTTATTGGCATTGTACACCAAAGACCAATTTAAATTTGAGTTAAACCGATTGGGTGTTATTGCTCTTTTAGTGAGTTTATTATCCATCGTTTTTGCCATTTCAAGGGCATCATTCGTGAGTTATTTTTTAATGATTTATGTATATGCTTTAATCACCAAAAAAACACAACTGCTTCAACTCTTTTATTATGGGGGAATAGCAGTTATTCTATTGATTTTATTTTTCTTGAGCGGAGATATTTACGATTTAATCATTGGCACCATCAACTTCAGTGACAACTCTAGTGCGTATCACGTATTGCAATGGCTAGATGGTTTAGAAGCCATTGCAGCAAAGCCATTGGGAATGGGATTGGGTATGTCGGGTAGGGTTTCCGGGGCTCTAGGAGACAATATTGGAGGAGAAAATCAATTGATCATTATTGGGGTACAAGCAGGCATTGTTGCGGTACTCTTGTATGTAGCCATTTATATTGCGTTGATTCGATTTAGCATACAACAGTTCAACATAAAAAAAGGAAAGATTAGAAAACTGGCTTTGTGTTTACTATTAATTAAAATAGGAATGATCATTCCTACATTTACGGCCAATGCAGAATCGTATGTGTACAATGCTTATATCACTTGGTTTTTGGCGGGATTATTAAATACCATGTCTTTTTACAAAACGGAAACCAAACAAATTGTAGTGCAACATGGGTGATCAAGAAAAAATAGTGATAGGGGTAGATATACTAGATCTCCGTTTTGCAAAAACAGGACAGAAAACTTTTTTGGAAGAACTCTATCACCAGTTCTTACAAAATACCGATTCAGAAATTGCATTTGTTTTTTTAGATGCAGCACTGCCTTCCTTTTCTAGAAGTTCTAAATTAGGAATCATCTTGAATCATTTGATCTATCAATGGTACAAACAAGTATTACTGCCCATTAAAGCATGGAGAAAGGGAGTGAAAGTACTTTTCTGTTGCGATTATTATGCACCCATTGTAAC
>CALRUG020000119.1:0-9879 GCA_943371295.1 Synechococcus sp. UW140
CACAAATACATATAACAATAACCAAAACACAGCCATAATCATTGCTACGGTATCATTATATCGTACCTGCAAAAATTGTGGCATAGTGAATATTTTATTTTTCAAATAAACGGGCATGAAAAATATGGCCACTACAATCAATGTAACTGCAGCCATCCATTCATAACTGGCAATGGCTAAGCCCATTTTAAATCCGCTTCCGCTCATGCCTATGAATTGCTCTGTAGAAATATTCGAAGCAATTAGCGATGCCCCAATGGCCCACCAGGTTAATGAGCCCTCTGCTAAAAAATAATCTTTTGAATTGGCTTCTTTTGCTTTCTTTCTTCGGTATACCCAAATACCATATCCAGCAACTAGAATAAAATAAAATAGAAATACCAAATAATCGGTTTGATGCAATGCATTCATACAGCTGAGTTATAATCGTTTTAAACTCTTGTAATCTATACAATTATCAAATGCGGTAGAATGTATAAGGAAGGATTATTTTACCAATTCTAGGGGGTGGATGGGTCTCGCCAGGATTGTCAGCCTGCGGCCTGCCAGGATTGTCAGCTTCACTTCCTTCAGCCAGGATTGTCAGCCTGCGGCTGACTTCCTCCCGTATTGAACTTACTCAAACCCTTTATGGCAACCTTCGGTTGCCTAGTCTGTTCCGTTTTCATCAGCTTACACACGCAAGCGCGTGACGCTGCCTCAAATGAACAGACAGCAGCTTTCGCTGCGAGGGTTTGTGGTCTCGCCAGGAATCGAACCTGGATCTGGAGCTTCGGAAACTCTTATACTATCCATTGTACTACGAAACCAATAATTGTTGCAAATGTAATTGATGCAATTTAAATCTGTTTGATCTGCGCGAAAATGCGCTCCGTATCTGCCAATGAACAAAGCTCTGTGCCTTTATGTAAAGTAGCTGCTGAGCCTGCTGCTACGCCATATTGTAATACCTGCTCCCATCCCCATCCTTTGGTTAATGCAGCCAACATACCTGCGACCATACTATCCCCTGCCCCTACTGTACTTAATACGGGTGCCTTTGGCGCAGCTGCTTGAAAATGTTCGGTGGCTGTAATCAACATTGCCCCATCTCCTCCCATTGAAACGGCCATGGCTTTACATGAACCAGATGCAATTACTTGACGGGCTATTGCTATTACATCTGAAATAGCAATCCATTCTTTGCCTACTAGAGAAGCCAATTCGCGTAAGTTGGGTTTAATCAAATACAATCCTTCTTTCACAGCAGCTTTTAATGCATCACCCGATGTATCAATAATCAACTTTGCATTTAGCTGTTGTGCAATGATAGCTATTTCGTGAAATACTGTAGTTGATGTTCCCGGTGGTAAACTTCCACTCACTACAATATAATCTGCATGCGAACAGTTTCCAATGGCTTGCATCAACAATCCTAACTCACTACTAGAAACCGATTCTCCAGGCATTCCAAAACGATATTGCAGTTTTTTGTCTTCATCAAATACTACAAAATTTTCGCGCGTGTCTCCTTCCGTTGATATGGCAGTGAATTCAACCTGCTCTTTGGCAAGTAATGCTTCCAATGTTTTTCCTGTATACCCTCCAGATAAAATGATAGCTTCAGATGCTACGCCTAATTTTTTCAACGCCCTTGAAATATTAATTCCACCACCCCCTGGCTCAACTTTAGATGAGAGGGCGCGCAATTTTTTTTCTGGTACTAATTCTGGAACCGTAATACTTTTATCTAAAGCAGGATTGAGTGTGATGGTTACAATGTTTGCCATTGTATAAAATTACAGTAATTCTTTTAGCGCCGCAGGCAAGAATATACGCGTAGGCACACTGCTCATTATCTTTAAGTCAGTCAATAAACTACTTTCATTGTCTAGGAATGCCAATACATTACTTGCTTTGTTCCCTTTAAAAATGGATGCGAAAATTTCATCTCCAGGCATTAAACGATGATGCAACACATTCAATAAAACAGCATCGTATAAATGTCCTTTTGAATCTTTCAGCTTTTTTCCAAAAGAAAGATCTTTGCCCTTTTTGATGGCTTTAATCAAAGCAGCTGTTCTTTTTTGTATAAACTTAAATGCATACCCACTGCTTGCTTTGGCTTGTCCACCTGCAATTCCGATATATATATTTCCCCCTTTCGCATAGGGAAATTTTTTGGTCGTCATAGGAATCACCCCTTTCTCTTCGTGCAATAATTCGTAGTCCTTTATTTGTAATGTTTCACCAATATATTTTTTCAACGCTACATTATAATCATCCTCTTCTAATAATTCTTCGGTAAACAATGTGTATTCTATCAATGCAGTATTCGCAGAAGTGGGTAGTACATACATAAATGTGGTTCCATGTTCTTGCGATACCCTGAAATCCATGAATACGGCTTTGCTTGAATCAAAACAATCAGTAGCTGTTTTAATTTCCCATCCTTTAAAATGTTGCAAAAAATGATATTCATTAGCAGCTGCTTTAATGGGTTCAAATAAAATGCTGCTGAAAACATAATCTGCATAAATGATTTCACCATCGGCTAATTCAATACCGGCAATTTCGTTTGTGCCTATAAATTCAAAAGTGGTATCCACCAATTTTTTAACAGTTGCTTTTCGCCATTCAATATTGGGTGATACAGAAACACTGGCTTTTACATAGTTGTAAAAATCAATCCCCCTAATCATTTTATAGGTATAGGGTTCTATAGATAACTCAGTAGAAAAATGATTAGAATAAAAATCGAGTTTTTTCCATTGATGATGCACGATTGGCTCAAAAAGGTCGGGTTTGGTTTCCCAAAAGCACCAAGTACGATCATTTTGTTGTTTATCGTCTGGATCAACAACTAGTATTTTTTTTGAAGCAAAAAAAGAATCGGCAAACATTCGCATCAGTAAACTCATGCCTGCACAGCCTGCTCCTGCAATAATATAGTCGTATTTTTTTTGCAAAGACTATACTGCTTTTAGCTTTTCGTCTCTTCTGATTTTATCCCAATATTTCTTTGCAACAATCAACATTCCAAAACTCTCACCCTCTTCTTTGTGTAAATGTTTATGATGCATTTTATGTGCCCATCTAATGGCTCTTATATATCGGTTATTGCTGCGGGTAAATAATTTTATTCGCTGGTGTATAATGATTTCATGCACCAAAAAATAAGCGAACCCATATAAAGCAATGCCTGCGCCAATACTTACAGCCCAATAATTTTGATTCATGCTCCCCAACATAATACATAACCAACTAGGGATGGCAAAAATCACAAAGAATGCATCGTTCTTTTCCCAAAACCCAGGTCCTTTCTGGTGATGATCTTCGTGCAAATACCAAAGAAATCCATGCATCACATATCGATGGGTTAGCCAAGTAATCCCTTCCATTACAACAAATACCAATAAGGTTACTAATACATAAATCATCTTATAAAAAAATTCTAAGTGACAGAAAAAACAAAGCCTGTATAATCAACAAATGTATAGCAAATTGGTTCTGTGCCTTTATTTTCAACTGTTGTTGAATGGCCAATAAAATAGCGCTGATAACAAACCAACAAGCATAATTCAGCATGGGGATCGCGCCCCCTTCCCAAGTCCAAAACCCTAACTGAACGGCCACTGGTTCCATTAACCAATCAAAAAAAGTAGCCAGCACTGCTCCATCAACTACCACCGACCATTTCACGATGGCTCTTGGTATGGGCGCTTCATATTTTGCCAACATTACTTTATTTAATTGCTGCATTAAAGAGCCGCAACAAAAAACAATTACAAACCAATTCATCCCAATCAAAAATGGCACTCCCATTAACTTAGGACCCATCACCGTTCCATAAGCATAGTCCCCAAATAAGATCCCTGTATTTACGCCAATGATTTCGGTAACCATTCCTGTTGCAAATGCCAATAAAAAAAATCCAATAAACCCTTTCTCCACCCGCTCTTGACTTGCTGCTAATAATACGCCCATTAAGATTAATGTAAGCGGGGTATTATTAATGAACCACTCTTTATATGGAGTAAATAGAATTCCAACCACACCAGTTATATGAAATAGTATTGCTAAAAAAAGTGGTATTCTTGGCCTTGCGTATAACATGTTCGCTTAATGCTTTAATTTTTGCTGTTCCCCTACCAGATTAGCCATGATGGCTGCACTAGACAAACAGAGTGGAATTCCTCCTCCCGGATGAACGCTCCCTCCTACAAAATACAACCCTTTTGTGGTATTACTAAAATTAGGGTGTCGCATAAATGCAGCTGTTTTACTATTCGAGCTGGTTCCATACAAAGAACCCATATAGGAAGCGGTTTTAGATTCTATGCTTACAGGAGACAACACTTCTTCTACTTCTATCAAGGATTCAATATCTTCTCCTAAAATTTTTCCTATTTTATCCAATATCGATTTTTTATAAAACGCTTTTACTGATTCCCAATCTTGCCCTGTATTAGCAGGCGCATTTACCATCACAAACCAATTTTCTTTACCCATGGGAGCCTGTATGGATGGTTCTCTTTTACTGGTGATATTAATGTACACAGTTGGATCGGCAAAGGGTTGTTTTGTTTTGAACAAAGACTCAAATTCTTTTTCGTAGTCCTCGCTAAAAAAAATATTATGCAAATCCAATTGTGAAAAGCTTTTATTGATTCCCCAATAAAAAATAAAAGCACTACTACTTCTTTCTTGTTTTAATACTTTAGCCGCTTTAATGGTATCACCTAATAATTGCTGATAGGTAAAATAAACATCCATATTGCTTACGACTAAATCAGCAAATTGATTTTCGTTATTCACTACTACTCCTTTCACTACTCCTTCTGTACGAATAATTTTTTCTACCCCATTTCCAAAATGAAATTCAACTCCTTTTTTTAAAGCCAATTGATAGAGTGCTTGGGTAATGCTGATCATTCCGCCTTTAGGATAAAAAGTGCCTTCATTGTGTTCCAAATGTGGAATCAAAGAAAGCATTGCCGGTGCTTTGTAAGGATTGCTTCCATTATAAGTAGCATATCGATTGAATAATTGTACCAGCTTAGGCGATTTAAAAGAGCGTTGATTATAACTGTTCAACGAATTAAATAGATAAGGCCATTTTACTGTTTGTATGGCTTTAAATATGGGAGCCTTAAACAGGGTTTGTAATTTATGCAATGAATAGGTTAGGAATATACCAGCTATATGATTGTATGCATCCGCAGATTTATTTAAATATCGATATAAGTTTTCAGCAGGCTCATTGGTTTTTTCTTGTAATTCAGCTGCAAATTTTTCATGATCGGCATATGCACTAATCATGGTTCCGTCTTCATAAAAATAATTACAAGCGATGGGCACTCTTTCATAACTAAAATATTCCTCAATGGGTTCTCCTGCAAATGCAAATAATTCTTCTATTAATTGAGGACGAGTAAATAAACTTGGGCCGGCATCAAACTGGTACCCTCCTAATTCAAAATGACTCAGCTTACCTCCTGGGTAATCATTTTTTTCAAAAACAGTTACCCCATAACCCATCACTTGCAATCGGATTGCAGCTGCTAATCCGGCAACACCTGCTCCAATTACGATTGCTTTTTTAGAAGGGGTAGTAGTACTCATGTCCGTTATTTATTTTGTTGCATCCACCATGCTTTTACCTTTGGAAAAGCAATCAAAAACCAACTAGTGAATTCCTGAGGTGCTGTTTCAATTAAATGGTTGATGTTTTCAAATGTACGGAAAGCATAGTCTTTAACCTCTAAAGGATTGGGTTGAATATTTCCATCATAGTTTCCAATGAATACATGGTCAAACTCATATTCTGTTAAACCATTGTCGAATGGAGCTTTGTATACAAAATCGAAGGCCTTTTCTAAGGGAGTATCAAAGCCCATTTCTTCTTGTAGTCTTCTATTTGCTGCTTTGAGGGTAAGCTCACCTGGCTTAGGATGGCTGCAACAGGTATTGGTCCACAAATTGGCACTGTGGTATTTATTGCTGGCTCTTTGTTGCAACAACATTTCCCCTTTATTATTAAATACAAACACACTAAATGCTCGGTGCAATACCGCTTTTTTATGTGCTTCCATTTTTTCCATAAAGCCTAATTCTTGGTCGGCTTCATTTACCAGAATCACTTGTTCTAACATGTATTTAGAGCAGATTTAATTGACTTCTTATACCCGCTTTCGCTAAGATAAACATCTTGCCGTGGTCAGGTATTCTAACCCTTGTGTCTAGAATTTTTTGAGGCTGAAGTTTCTTGATTTTCTTAAATAAACTCAAGTAATATTTATAAGCAACATAAACACCAAAACGAGCTTTTAAAGGCAATTGAAGAATGCCTTCATAAGCATGATCAAAATCTTTTTGAATGTCTTCTTCTATTTTTAATTTGTCTTCTTGGGTAAAATTACTGAAGTCGCAACCTGGGAAATACATGCGATCCAATCCTTCAAAATCTGCTTTCAGATCTCTCAAAAAATTCACTTTTTGAAACGCAGAGCCTAAGCTGCAAGCATAGGGTTTCAGTTGTTCGTAGCTGCTTTGATCGCCATTGCAAAAAACATATAAACACATTAGGCCCACTACTTCTGCACTTCCGTAAATATATTCTTCATATCCCGATTTATCGTATTGCTTCTTACCCAAATCCATCTCCATGCTATGCAAAAAAGCATCAATTAGTTTTCGGTCAATTTTAAATTCATTTACAGTCAATTGAAAACTATGCAAAATTGGATTCAAAGAAATTTTCTGATCAATGGCTTTATAAGTTGCTTCTTTAAATTCTGCCAGCAATGTTTCTTTATCAAAGTCATGGAATGTATCTACTATTTCGTCTGCAAATCTTACAAACCCGTAAATATTAAACACAGGTGTTCTAAGATCTTTATGCAAGAGACGAATTGAAGAAGAAAAACTGGTGCTATAAAGCTCTGTCGTAATTCTGCTACATTCTTGGCTTACTTGGTGAAACAGTTTAATCATATAATTTCGAAATTTCTTTAGCCACCACTTCACCGCTAATCAAGCTAGGAGGAACCCCTGGCCCAGGTACGGTAAGTTGTCCTGTAAAGAATAAGTTTTTTACTTTTTTACTTCTGCACGACGGCTTTAAAACAGCAGTTTGTAGCAAAGTGTTCGCTAATCCATATGCATTTCCTTTAAAAGCATGGTATTCGCTAATAAAATCGCTTTGTGCAAAGGTCTTTTTATAAATAATCGCGTCTTTAATTGATTGCCCAATTTGTTTTTCAATCCTTTCTACAATCAATTTAAAATATTTTTCCCGCAATTCATCGGTATCGCCTGTTAAACCTGTTGCAACTGGAATTAATAAAAATAAATTTTCACAACCCTCAGGAGCAACGGTAGCATCTGTAACCGATGGTACACACATATAAAACAATGGGTCAGTAGGCCATTCTTTGGTCGTATAAATTTCTTTACCGTGCAATCCAAAATCGGTATCAAAAAATAAGGAATGGTGTGGCACTCCCGTCAAGCGTTTGTTTAATCCAATATAATACAACAAACAACTAGGCGCCATTACCCTTTTATCCCAATATGCTGGTGTATAGGTTTGGTATTGTGGTTGCAATAAATCTGTTTCCACATGATGATAATCTGCTCCACCCACTACTACATCTGCTTCAAGGGTAACCATTACTTTTCCAGCTGGCGTATTTGCCATACATGAAACCGATTTGGCAATCCCATTCTCCACATTAATTTGATTGACGCTATGATTAAACCTAAAATTAACCCCTAATGAAATGGCTAAATCATACATTCCTTGTACAATTTCGTACATCCCTTTCTGTGGATACCAGGTTCCCCCTTTAATATCTGCATAGTTCATTAAGCTATATAAAGCAGGCGTATGCTCAGGTAAAGCACCTAAAAACAAAACGGGGAATTCCATCAATTCAACCAGTTTCGGATTCTTGAAATACTTGCCCACATGAGATTTCATTGAATTGAAAACATCCAATTTAAAAACCCCTTTAACTAAATCTAGATCTAGAAATTCAACGAGAGACTGTCCTGGTTTAAATACCAATTTGTTTACCCCTACTTCATATTTGTAGGCTGCTTCTTTCATGAATAAGTCTAGTTGTTTACCAGCACCGGGCTCTAATTTTTCAAATAAAGCTTTTAATTCTTGGTAATTGGCGGGTATATCTGTTACATCAGCTGGCCAGTAAACTCTATAAGAGGGATCTAGTCTGGTAAGTTGATAATAGTCGCTGACTTTTTTTCCGAACTGTTCAAAATAACGTTCGAAAACATCGGGCATCCAATACCAACTCGGACCCATATCAAAGGTAAATCCTTCAGCTGCAAATTTTCTTGCTCTGCCACCCGGTAATTCATGCTTTTCTAGTACGGTAACATTCCAGCCCGATCTGGCTAGAAAGGAAGCCGCGGACATGCCCGCGAAACCGCTTCCGATTACGATCGCTTGCTTATTCTTCACTTGAAATGTAAGTTAATGAAATTTCTTAGAAACGCTGTACATGTGCTTTCAGCAGTTTTCTTGCAAAGTGAATTCTGCTTTTTATAGTACCCAAAGGTTCATCCAACATTTCTGCAATTTCATGGTATTTATATCCATCGAAATACAACAAAAATGGGTTTCTAAAAATTTCTGGAAGATTATGAATGGCTTGTTTAACCTCTTTCATATTGATGCCTGCAATAGCTTCATTGGCAACAGCCCCTTGATTGAAGTCTAACAAAAATTCATTAGGGGTATTATCAAAAATGGTTGCTTGCTTAGATTTTCTTCTGTAATTGTTGATGAAAATATTACGCATAATCGTGTACAACCATGCTTTAATATTTGTACCAACATTGTACTTGTCTTTATTAGCCAATGCCCTGAACAAAGTCTCCTGATAAAGGTCTTTGGCCGCTTCCTGATCGCGTGTTAAAGTAACCGCAAATGGTTTCAAAAAATCCGCATTATTAACCAGCATTTGATTGAAATCTAGCGTAGACATGGCGTATTGTTTAATTTATTAGAGCATAAAGCTAAACATAATAATCGGAACCCAAGGATATTTTTGTTTAATTTTTATTAAAGAAATGTGAAACAAAAAACCCGCTGATAGCGGGTTGATTGATTGCTGTTTAAACATTATAATTTTATGCTATAGAGAACTCATGTACTCCATTACTTCAGTTAATGACTTCTTAAATGACACATTATTGGGGATTCTCTTCTTATAATTCTGCGTTAAAGCACCTGAAACAATCACCTGAAATTCAGGGATTCTGTTCTGTACGTTAATCAAAAACTTCTCGAAATTGAAGTTATTTGCAACAGATGTTAAGTGAGAATACAAGAAGTCTGGCTTCTTTAAAGTAGCCACATATTCCACATCTTTTAATGGTACATTGGCACCTAAATAAATCACTTTGATGCCCCTGCTCTTAAACAAATAGTTGGTAAATAAAATACCCAATTCATGGTGCTCCCCTTCTGGTAAAAATACCAATACGGTCTTCTTTTGTACCAAAGGGGCATGGCAGGTTTCTATACCCATGATTAATTTCTGACGAATAATATTGGTTACCAAATGTTCTTGGGCTGGATTAATATGATTCGTTATCCATAGAATACCAATTCTTTCCAAAAAGGGAAATATGATTTGAGGTATGATTTTTTCAATCCCTTTGCTTTTGATATAACCATCCAATAGCATTTCAAATTCATCCAATTTCATGTCTACCATGCAACTGATCAATTCGTTTACCATTCGCTCAATTTGAGCTTGAGATTGGTTAAGAGATAAGGTTTTTTCCCGCATTTCTGCAGAACTCATCTTGTCAATATGAGAGATCTTAAATCCGTACTTGTTCAATAATGCAATATTGAGTACGGTT
>CALRUG020000120.1:0-9825 GCA_943371295.1 Synechococcus sp. UW140
CAGAAAATTATCATCAGAATTACTATAATAATAACCAAAATCAGGGTTATTGTCGTTTCGTGATAGCCCCTAAGCTAGAGAAATTTGAAAAAGTCTTTAAAGACAAATTAAAGAAGCAGTAAACTTTCTTTTGCTGAATATGCTACATTTAGCAAATGAATAAAAATCCTTTGCTAAAGATGAGTCTTTTGCTATTGATGCCGCTTTCTTTATTGGCACAAAAAGCAAACACTACCCAGTTTACCAAGGCCGACACATTAAGGGGATCCATTACCCCAGAAAGAGCCTGGTGGAATCTGTTGCATTATGATATTCAAGTGCGCCCCAATTTAACGGATAAAACCATACAAGGAGCCGTTAAAATCCAATTCAAAGTATTAGCCAAGGGGAAAAGAATGCAGATTGATTTGCAACAACCTTTGTTAATTGACAGTGTGCTTTTTTTAGGCAAAACCATACAGTCATTAAGTTTTGTTAGAGAAGGCAATGTTGCAATGGTTAAAATGCCCCATCAATTAAAAGTTAATACGGAGGGATTGGTGCAGGTTTACTATCATGGGGTTCCTAGAGCTGCTATAAGAGCTCCTTGGGATGGAGGTATTAGTTGGACAAAAGATGAATTGGGAAACCCATTTGTGGCTACTTCTTGTCAGGGTTTGGGAGCAAGTGTTTGGTGGCCATGTAAAGACCATCAATATGATGAACCAGAAAAAGGGGTAACCATTTCAGTTAGGGTTCCTGATACCTTAATGAATGTTTCCAATGGAAGATTAGTGAATACAGTTCAACATGAAGATGCAACCAAAACTTGGGTATGGCAAGTAAATGAGCCCATCAATAATTATAGTGTGAGTATGAATATTGGCAAATACATTCATCTACATGACGAGTTTAATGGCGAAGCAGGTAAACTAAGTTTAGATTACTATGTGTTGCCTCAAAATAAACAAGGTGCCGAAAGACAGTTTGCACAAGTAAAACCCATGTTGGAATGTTTTGAATATTGGTTTGGAAAATACCCTTTTTATCAAGACGGATTTAAATTGGTAGAAGTGCCTTATTTGGGTATGGAACATCAAAGTAATGTAGCATATGGGAATAAATACATGAATGGCTATTTAGGCAGGGATTTGTCTGGAACCGGCTGGGGTTTAAAATGGGATTTTATTGTAGTACATGAAAGTGGACACGAATGGTTTGGAAATAATATCACTTCAAAAGATATTGCTGATATGTGGATTCATGAGGGATTTACCAATTATTCAGAGACCCTGTTTACCCAATGGCTAAGCGGTAAAGAAGCCGGTTCTGCTTATAATAAAGGGGCAAGAAAAAACATCAGAAATGATAAGCCCATTTTAGGTATTTACAATGTTCACCATTCAGGCAGTGGAGACATGTATCCAAAAGCTTCAGCCATGTTGCATAGTATTAGGATGTCTATGAATAACGATGAGAAATTTAGACAGTTATTGCGCCACCTTAATAAAAAATTCTATCACCAAATAGTGACAACGCCAATGATAGAAAAAGAGATTTCATTATTTGCTGGTTATTCAGTTAGGGGAATTTTTGCACAATATCTTACAACAACAAAAGTTCCTTCTTTTGATTATAAATTATCTGCTGATGGATCTACCCTTAGTTATCGTTATTCCAACGCAGTCAATAATTTTTATTTGCCTTTACAAGTGAAAACCAGCAATGGTTATTTGGTATTAAAACCAAAAGTAAATACATGGCAAACAATACGTTTAACTGCTGCTCAATCTGATAATTTGCAATTAGAAAATTTAGAGAACTATTTTTACATCCATATTAATGGTAGAAAAGAAGTACAGATAAAAATGAATTAGTGTGTATGGGAACCATTCGGAAGCAAACAATCATCTCTAGTTTATTGGTCTATATCGGATTCTTTATAGGCGCCATCAATATGTATATCTATACAAAAGATGGATCTTTTACTTTGGAGCAGTTTGCATTAACCCGAATATTTTTTGATTTTGCACAGAATATGTATGCATTTGGTGCACTGGGTGTTATACCAGTGATTTATAAATTTTACCCTTATTATAAAGACAACTTAGAAAAACACAAGATTGATTTAATGACTTGGGGCATGCTGGCAGCGTTGCTAGGATTTATTTTGGTTTTAGTAGCAGGTTGGTATTTTAGACCAGTATTTGTAGCTCAGTTTTATGAAAAATCAAAGTTGATTGTAGACTATTACTATTTCATGTTCCCATTTGCGTTGGGTATGTTGTTTTTTTCTGTTTTAGAGGGATTTTGTTGGGCACTTCAGCAAACCGTCTTTTCTAATTTTTTAAAAGAAACTGGACTTAGAATTTTCACCAGTGTCTTGATTGCATTGTATTATTTTAAATGGATTCCCTTTGAGTCGTTTATCTTCTTATTTGCTTTTTTATATCTATTGATTTTTGTAATTCTGGCTACTTATTTGTACTCCACACAACAGTTGCATTTTCCAACAACCATCAGTAGGGTTACTAAAAAATTTTGGAAGAAAATGCTGGGAATGCAAGTATTAATTTATAGTGGTACAGTGATAGCTTCCATTGCGGCTACAATAGATAGTTTTATCATCGCTAAATTTCAGGGTTTGGCTGTGGTTGGTGTATTTGGATTGGCTCAATATGCAGCCAATTTAATTCAAGTGCCACAGCGCAGTATTCAAGCCATTTCTGCAGGAGTGCTCTCTCGTGCATGGAAAGACAAAGACCTAAATGAGATTAAAAGGATTTATAAAAGATCATGTATTAATTTATTAATCATGGCTTTATTCATTTTTGGAAATCTTTGGTTAAATGTAGCTGATGGAATGCGGGTTTTACATATTCAAAAAGAATACGAAGCAGGCTTGGGCACCATTTTTATTTTAGGAATGGTTAGAATCATAGATGCCGGAACTGGCTTGAATGCGATGGTTATTAACACTTCTACTTATTGGCGATTCGATTTTATTAGTGGAGTGATTTTGTTGGCATTTAGATTGCCCCTCACCTATTATTTGATTATGCATTATGGCATCATCGGTTCTGCCTTTGCAGAATTATTTGCATACAGTTTATATAATTTTATTCGTTTCGAATTTTTGCGAAGGAAATTTAAGATGCAGCCATTTGATATAAAAACACTATTGGCAATAGTTGTAGCTGCCGGCGCATTTGGAATCAGTTATTTTGTATTCCAAGATATGCATGGATGGGCCGGTATTGTGCTTAGAACGGCAGTGTTTTCTGGGGTAATGGTTGTGGCTATATTCAAACTTAAACTGACACCTGATGCAGGACAGCTCTACCATAACTTCATGCAAAGATTCAAGAAATAATTAACGCATTCTACCGCCGCCTCTGAATTTAGGATTCCAATATTTATCACTTAAATCGGTAATGGTTACCCCTTGTGAAGTAGAAGCATGGAGGAACTTATTGTTTTGAATATAAATGCCAACATGAGAGATTCCTCTTCCCCCCGTATTAAAGAAAACTAAATCGCCTTCTTGCAACTCATCTATTGCAATGGGTTGCATCATGTTAAATTGTTCCTGAGCAGTGCGAGGTAATGGTGTATTGTACACTTCTCTCATAATCACTTGCGTAAAAGCAGAGCAGTCAATGCAATTCATGGTACTTCCTCCAATACAATACCTTGTTCCCCACCATTTATCCATTAATTCTAACAAAGGAATATTAGTTAATTCCTCTGCGGGCATATCCATTACAATCGCATATTTGATTTGTAACCAATTTGCTTTTTCCAATTCTGCTTTTGAAGGAGGATTGCCCCCACTACTGGTTGCTTTCTTTTTAGCTGTGGTTGCAGTGCTACTTGTTTTATGTTTGGTAGTGGTGACAGTTCCCAGCGTCACTTCTATGCCATTAATGAACTCCCTTTTTTCGTTGGAATACACTTTAGTAACTGGTTTTTTTGCTGACTGATCTTTGTTCACCATCTTCCGAACAGTATTACAACTGCTTATAACAAGCATCAACAATAATAAATTGGTATATGATTTACTACTCATATGGCCTGCAATTTAGCTTCTTTATGCTAATGTGGAAAATTGTCACTTTGTTATGGTTTTGCAAAGCCCGAACTTTGAGTGCTATTCTTGATTTATGCCGCAGTTTTCTCATTTACATGTTCATACCCAGTATTCTTTATTAGACGGAGCAGCTCCCATTGATGAGTTGTATAAAAAAGCGGCCGCCAACCATATGCCAGCATTGGCCATTACCGATCACGGTAATATGTTTGGTGCATTTGATTTTGTTAGTCAGGCTTGGAAGAACACCAAAGTAGTTGGGAAAGATTCCAATGGAAAAGATATTACTGAGCCAGTAGTTAAACCAATTGTTGGTTGTGAGTTTTATGTGGTAAAAGATAGGCATATCAAAACATTTACAAAAGAGTCCAAAGACAATCGGTACCATCAAGTATTATTAGCAAAAAATGCAATAGGATATCAAAATTTAGTAAAGCTTACTTCTCTTGGATATATTGAAGGGATGTACAGTAAGTATCCTCGAATCGACAAAGAATTGATTGAGCAATACCATGAGGGATTAATTGCCACCACCTGTTGTATTGGCGCATATGTTCCGCAGACCATTTTAAATTATGGAGAAGAAAAAGCGGAACAAGAATTCAAATGGTGGTTAGATTTATTTGGAGAAGACTATTATATCGAAATACAAAGACACGATATAAAAGAGCAAGAAATTATCAATAATACTTTGCTCAAGTTTTCAAAGAAATATAATGTACCTGTTATTGCGACCAATGACAGTCATTATGTAGACCAAGACGATGCCAATGCACATGATATTTTATTGTGTATTAATACAGGTGAAAAACAAAGTACACCTGGTTTTGATGATTTTGTAAACGACGAAGTACAAATAAAAAACCGCCGTTTTAAATTCCCCAATGATCAATTTTATTTTAAGACTCAAGAGGAAATGGCCAAGCTATTTCATGATATCCCAGAGTCATTAGATAATACCAACCGAATTGTAGATAAGGTGGAAGTATTGAATTTAAAGAAAGATATACTCCTCCCCGCCTTCCCTATTCCCAAAGAATTTCAAATACATACAGATGCCAATTTGAATCAATGGGAATTATTGAAACACTTAACCTACGAAGGTGCAAAGCAACGATACAGTGATATTACACCTGAAATTCAAGAACGGATAGACTTTGAGTTGTTTACGATTAAAACAATGGGTTTTGCCGGATACTTTTTAATTGTAAGTGATTTTATTAAAGCAGGAAGAGATATGGGTGTTTTCATAGGCCCTGGTCGTGGTTCTGCTGCGGGTTCTGTAGTTGCATTCTGCATTGGTATTACCAATATTGATCCCATTAAATACAATTTACTTTTCGAGCGTTTCTTAAATCCAGATCGTAAGAGCATGCCCGATATCGATACCGACTTTGACGACGAGGGACGTCAAAAAGTAATTGATTATGTGGTGCAGAAATATGGAAAAAGCCAAGTAGCACAAATTGTTACCTATGGTACCATGGCTGCCAAAATGAGTATCAAAGATGTTGCACGTGTGTTGGATTTGCCATTGGCGGAGAGTAATATGTTGGCCAAGTTAGTACCAGATAAACCTGGCACTGAACTGGGGCGTGTATTAAAAGCCCCTCTCACTATTAAAGAAGGCCCCAAATCATTAGAAGAAAAAGAGGGATACCAGCAAGAAGACATAGATAATGTGAAGAAGCTGAGAGAAATTTATAAGGGTTCAGATATACGTGCACAGGTTTTAAGAGAAGCAGAGCGTTTAGAGGGATCGGTTCGTAATACAGGCATACATGCTGCGGGTATTATTATTGCACCTAGAGATTTGACCGATTTAATTCCTGTTGCAACCGCCAAAGATTCTGATTTATGGGTAACCCAAATTGAAGGAAGTATTATTGAAGAAGCGGGCGTAATTAAGATGGACTTTTTGGGTTTAAAAACCCTTTCCATTTTAAAAACCGCTTTGGAATTAATTAAGTTGAATCATGGCGTTACCATTGATTTAGATACTATTCCATTGGATGATGAAAAAACCTTTCAGTTGTATCAAAGTGGTCAAACCAATGGTACGTTCCAGTTTGAAAGTGTGGGCATGCAAAAATATCTGCGCGAATTAAAGCCAGATAAATTTGATGACTTAATTGCCATGAACGCTTTGTACAGACCGGGCCCTATTGCGTATATACCCAATTTCATTGCACGAAAGCATGGAAGAGAAGAAATTAGTTATGATATAGAAGAAACCAAAGAATACCTAAGCGATACTTATGGCATCACGGTTTACCAAGAGCAAGTGATGTTGCTCAGCCAAAGTTTAGCAGGTTTCTCCAAAGGAGATGCAGACGTATTGCGTAAAGCAATGGGTAAAAAGCAGAAATCGGTGCTCGATAAAATGAAAGCACAATTTATTGATGGTGCAACAGCCAAGGGGCATCCTGCTGATAAGCTAGAGAAAATCTGGACCGATTGGGAAGCATTTGCACAATATGCATTCAATAAGAGTCACTCTACTTGTTATGCTTTTGTTGCTTACCAAACTGCTTATTTAAAAGCCCATTATCCCGGTGAATATATGTCTGCAGTATTGAATCACCAAGGCAATATTGAAAAGATTACCTTCTTCATGGAAGAATGTAAACGGATGGGTATTAATGTGCTAGGACCTGATATAAATGAATCGCTAAAAGGCTTTGCAGTTAACGCCAAAGGAGAAATCAGGTTTGGTTTAGGTGGATTAAAAGGTGTGGGTGAAATGGCCATCGAATCTATAATTTCTGAACGCCAAAAGAATGGCCCCTATATCGACATTTTTGATTTTGTACAAAGGGTATTGCAGAAGTCGGTCAATAAAAAATCACTAGAGAGTTTGGTTTATTCGGGAGCATTTGATTGTTTTCCTGCAATGCATCGTGCTCAATATTTTCATGTAGTGGACGGAGAAAGGGTAAATGGTTTAGAAAAAATTGTGAACTATGGCCAAGTACAACAGAGCCTAAGTTCAGGTACTACGAATACCCTATTTGGAGACTTGCCAGGTGCAATGCATGTTCCAAAGCCTAAGATTGCTTCTTGCGAGCCTTGGACTTTAACAGAATTGTTGAATTATGAAAAAGAAGTAACTGGTATGTTCATGAGTGGGCATCCATTAGACCATTTCAAGTTCGAGTTAAAGCATTATGAAATTACCAATATTGCTGACTTTAATGAAGTGAGAGATGCACTTGTTGAAGGATCAAGTTTGGGTAAAATGTATCGAGTTGCGGGTTTAGTAACAGATGTGCAACATCGGGTTACGAAAACTGGGAAGAATTTTGGATCCTTTGTGATAGAAGATTACAGCGGAAAAACCGAATACATGTTATGGAGTGAAGATTATATTAAATACAAAGACTACTTAGAGAAAGGACAAAATATTTTGTTGAATGGGGTTTTTAGAAACCGCTATAATCAGCCTAATTTATTTGAATTCAAAATCCATAGTATGTCATTGCTGGAAACGGTAAAACAGCAATTGACCCGATCTGTCGAAATTAATATGCATCCTTCTGCAATTACTCCTGCCATGGTAGGCTTTATTGAAAATAATTTGAAGTCTTACCCCGGAAAGAGTACGCTTAGAATTAATATCATGGAACCTAAAGAAAACTTAAAAATAAGTATGTACACCATTGAACGGGGTTTTCAAATGAATGAGGAAATGGCAGAGTACCTAATGAACAATCTAGATATTGAGGTTAAAGTAGGATTGGTTGGATAATTTTAAATAAAATGATATGCAATCTGCCCAGAATCCACAAAGAATAATTACAGTAGATGCTTTAAGGGGCATTGCATTGTTTGGGATATTACTTGCGCATATGTGCTTTTGGTACAATGCAGGCCCATTGCCAGGAGAATTGTATGGAAAGTATACTGGTATCGGAAATCAAGTAGTGAGTATTTTAAATGACGTGCTAATCTCAGGGAAATTCTTTGCTTTTTTCTCTTTTTTGTTTGGCTTAAGTTTCTATTTGCAAATGGAAAGAATGGAACAAAAGAGTACTCATTTCGTTTGGAGATATGCCTGGAGAATTGCATTGATGGGAATAGTCGGTTTGATTCATCATGCATTTTGGCGGGGAGATATTTTGTCTATCTATGCTCCTTTGGGTTTTATTTTAATTTTAGCTCGAAAATGGACCAATCAATGGGTGCTGATTGTTGGAATCATTTTCGCATTAAATATTCCACACAAAATAATTGAGCTCATACATTTTTTTCAACCCATAGTACCCCCCGTTAAAAATGCTCCGCCAAATAATTTTGAAGCAGAGTCAAAAGCCTTTTTAGCAATGGTTCAAGGTAATAGTTGGGTGAATATTTGGGTAGATAATATCAAAAATTTGGGCACCAAATTTCAATTCCAATTTGATAGTGGAAGAATTTATATCACATTTGGTTTTTTCTTATTGGGCATGTACGCGGGCCGATTAAGTTGGTTTAACAATATTGCATTAACCAAACCTTATTTACAGAAAATATTGAAACGCAGTTTTTGGGGGGCTTTAGGTTTATTATTAATCGGCATTGGGATCATATTGAGTAATGAACTCTTAAAATTAGGTTGGCAAGAGAATCGTGTTGTAGGGTTTATTTTTGGTACATTATATGATTCATTTAATGCAGCTTTGGTAATGGTTTATATTACCGGATTCAGTTTGTTGCTGAACAAAAACAGTTGGCAGAAATTGAGTGGTTGGTTTTCCTCAATTGGCAAAATGGCGCTCACCAGTTATTTGATTCAAACATTAGCTGGATTATTGTTGTTTTATGGTGTAGGTTTGGGATTAACCGGAAAAACGGCACCATGGTTGAATTGGGTAATTGCATTGGTGTTTTTTTCTTTACAAGTTATTTGGAGTAGTTGGTGGCTTAAACGATATCAGTACGGCCCATTAGAATGGTTATGGCGCTCAGCCACCTATTTTAAGTGGTATCCGTTAAAGAAATAGTATTTTTCTGATTATTGGTTTCTTGAATAATGAATAATAAAAGCAATACAATTTATTCCCATTTTTATCCATCTTGGTTATTAAGATATCCCAGTTTAATACATATACTCTACATCGTAAATTATCTTCTACACCTAAGAAAATGGTACATTAATTCAGCTATAAATAATCAGCTTCAAAAGTTTAATGTTGGTTTTCGATTACTAGACGCTGGTGTAGGAGAAGGACAGTTTTTAATCCCCTTAGCAAAGAATCATCCTAAAAGCCATTTTGTTGGAATTGATAAATTAGTTGGTCATGAAATTTTCTGTTCTACTTATGCTAAATCATTTCAACTTCAAAATGTTCAGTTTTTAACGAGTGATCTCGAAGCATTTAAATCTGATGATATGTATGATATCGTTTTGTGTATTGGTGTATTACAGTACATTGAAAACGATGCATTGGTTTTAGAAAATTTCTATCAACAATTGAATAAAGATGGAATTTTACTACTCTATGTACCAGTACACAACCGTTCAATTCTTCCATTTTATCGTTCTCTTTCAAAAAAAATGTCTAATTATGAAACCATACAGGATAGAAAGAGAATTTATTCAAAGTCTCAAATTGAAGCCATGCTACTAAAAACAGGCTTTAAATTCGAAGATTTAAAAGATACCTATGGTTTCTTTGGGATCATCAGTAATGAATTGATTAATACTTATTTGATGCTTTTAAATAAGAGTAATTTTATACTATGCTTTTTATTCACCTTGATTTTTATATTGGTTT
>CALRUG020000121.1:0-9745 GCA_943371295.1 Synechococcus sp. UW140
TTTAATTTGTCTTTAAAGACTTTTTCAAATTTCTCTAGCTTAGGAGCTATTACGAAACGACAATAACCCTGATTTTGGTTATTATTATAATAATTCTGATGATAATTTTCTGCTGGATAAAAGTTTTTAAAAGGCTCAATGATGGTTACGATGGGTTTAGACCAAGCACCGCTTTTATCCAAAGCTGATTTGTATTTTTCCGCTTTTAACTTTTGTTCTGCGTTATGGTAATAAATGGCAGATCGATATTGCGGGCCAATATCATTTCCTTGCTGATCCATGGTAGTAGGGTCATGGGTTTTCCAAAACACTTCCAATAATTCATCATAGCTGATTTCTTTTGGATCAAACACAATTCTGGCCAATTCAATATGTCCGGTATTTTTATCACAAACTTGCTCGTAAGTAGGGTTTTCTACGAAACCTCCGCCATATCCACTGATTACTTCTTTAACTCCTTTTAAACGCTGAAAAAATGCTTCTGTACACCAGAAACAACCTTCTCCAAATGTTGCAGTATCAGTTACCATATTCATTAAATTGGGTTTAAGGTTATTTGATTTTGAGGCTTTTTGGGGATCTTCAGCAGCTGCGCAAGAAACCAACCAAGAAGTGAGGGCTAAGGCAAAAAGGTAGTTTTTTTTCATAATACTTTTCTAATCTACGGAATACTACTACAAACAGTTTGGTATTTTTGTTGAATAAGTATCCTCATATATACGAAACGGTCTTATTTAAACGATATATACTTAAGAATTGATATTTTAAGATAAATTTGTGATACCGTAACCACTATGAGTTTTCAGTCCCAATTTTGGAAGTACATGTCTCTACGCTTAGAGTCGCTGCTGCTGGCTATGCCGCTGTTGCTTTTCTTTGCCTTATACCACTTCTACGACGCACTCAGCATTGACCCATATTTTGGGGTTTCGGTTCCTTTCATTTTGAGTACCAATATTTTGATTTTCCATATTCCTATTTTTTTAATCCCTTATTTAATGCATCGTTTCATGCGTGATCAAGATAAGGGACATGTTTTGGTGAATTTTTTGCATGTAGCCCTATCTATTTTTTTATTGGTAGCATTAATGTTTACCTATCAAGTAATACAACCCGGATCGCCCGATAAGGGAACGCCCATATTTGATTTGCCAGAAAATAAATTGTGGATGGAAGCTACCATGGCCACTTATGTCATTTTATCTGCACAAGTTTTATTACAAATTGCTTTTATCTTTTACTCACTTACTGTTTTATTTCCATCTAAACAAAAGCAACCGCTTCCGAGTTATTCATTTAATTAGCTGGTACCCTGTAACTTTGCCAGCAGAAACTGGCTTTTATGATGCGTTTGTACCCCGATTCGGCTTTAACACAATTAGAATTTGACAAGATTAAAGAATTGTTAGGCGCTTTATGCAATACTGATTTTTCTAAGAATAAATCGAACCAACTTCGAATACACACCCGAAAAGATTTTATAGACCGAGAATTAAGGCAGGCATACGAATACAAATTAATTCTACAACAACAGCAATATTTTCCTGCAGATTTTACTGCCAATATTTCTAAAGACATCAAATTATTATCTATTCCGGGTGCTTTGTTAGTAGGAGAGCAGTGGATGATGATTAAAAAATTGACGGAAAGCATGGGCACGGTTTTTCGTTGGTTTGATAACGAACGCCGAATGGCATTTCCAGCTTTAACACAAGTGTTGAGTGATAGTTACTATGAGAAATTGATTGTTGAAATGATTAATGAAGTCTTAGATGATTCAGGCGTTGTTTTAGATAATGCTTCTCCCGAGCTCCAAAAAATTCGAATGAACCTGTACAAAAAAAGAAATGAACTGCGCAGGGTATTCGAAAAAATGGTGCAGAAAATGGCTAAAGCCGGCTACACTGCAGATATTGATGAAAGTTTTAGTAACGGCAGAAGAGTAATTGCCGTTTTTTCCGAATATAAAAGACAAGTTAAAGGGATTTTGCATGGTGAAAGTGATAGTAGAAAAACTGCTTTTATTGAACCAGAGGAAACCATTGAACTCAATAATGATGTATTTGCTTTAGAGAATGAAGAAATTAAGGAAGTGCAAAAAATATTGCGTGCGCTAACAGCAAAACTTTCCGTTTATGCTCCATTACTGCAACAGTACATTCAAATAATAGGAGAGTACGATTTCATAAGAGCCAAAGCCAAGTTGGCGATTAATATGAATGCCCACTTACCCAATGTGTTAGACAAGGCAGTGGTTCAATTAATTGATGCTTATCATCCTCTATTGTACTTGTACAATAAAGATTCAGGCAAAAAAACCATTCCCGTTTCAATACACTTAGACGATAAGAATAGAATATTGGTAATTAGTGGGCCGAACGCTGGAGGAAAAACAGTAACCATGAAGACCATAGGTCTTAATCAAATGATGTTGCAAAGTGGTTTGTTGGTTCCGGTTCACCCTGATTCACAAATGGGAATTTTCAAGCAATTGTATATCCATATTGGCGATACCCAAAGCTTACAATTTGAGTTAAGTACCTATTCAAGTCATTTAATGCATATGAAGCATTTTATGGAAAATGCAAATGGGAAAACCTTATTTTTCATAGATGAATTAGGTTCTGGTTCAGACCCAAATTTAGGTGGTGCTTTTGCTGAAGTTATAATGGAAGAACTAGGACGAAAGCATTCATTTGGGGTAGTCACCACACACTATTTGAACTTAAAAGTAATGGCCAATCATACCCAGGGAATTTTAAATGGAGCCATGCAGTTTGATGAAGTGAACCTTCAACCCATGTATAAATTGATTATTGGTAAGCCAGGAAGTTCTTACACATTTGCGATTGCAGAAAGAATTGGATTGCCCAAAAATTTAATCAATAGAGCTAGAAAATTAGTGGAAGAAGACCATTTTAAATTAGACCGTCTTCTTAATAGAACAGAACAAGACTTACAACATTTGGAGAAGGAAAAAAAAGAACTCCATCGTTTGATGAAAGAGAATGAGCGATTAAAAAAAGAGATGGAGCAAGTGATGAATAAAGAGCGCCATATTCAACAGGTTGAATTGCTTAAGAACCAAAATAAGATTACCGAAGAACGATTGCTTTATTTAAAAGACATGGAGCGTAAGTTGAAGCAAATTGTACTAGACTGGAAAAAATCGGAGAACAAGAACGAAGTCATCAAAAACCTTCAGAACCTTTTATTCAAACAAAAAGAAACCATTGTAGTTAATAAACTAGCCAAGAAAGTAGATAAAAAATATAAAGAACTCAATACTTTAATTGAGATTGGCACTTTGGTTAAACTAAAGAAAAATTACCAAGTTGGTGAGGTAAAAGAGATCAGAGGGAAAAGAGCCATCGTACAGATAGGTGCATTACCCATCAATGTAGAGTTGGCCGATTTAATACCTGTGGAGAAATTACCTGAGCCCGCATCAAATAGTTAAAATGAATCTGTATTTTACATACTGAATTATTGATGTGAGATATTGTCTGTTTCTTTTTTATGTATTCTTTAATCTTGGTGCCAATGCACAGCTCTGTACAGGTAGTTTAGGGGATCCTGTAGTCAATATTAATTTTGGCAACAAAAATACAATTGCAGGTCCATTAAGACCAGGTATAACCAATTTAGGGTATGCAGCAGCTGGTTGCCCAAACGATGGCAATTATTCCATTACCAACGCAGCATTGGGTTGTTTTTCAAGTACATGGCATGATATTAATCGAGACCATACTGGAGATGAAGAAGGTAGGTTTATGTTGATCAATGCCACTAATGCGCCCAGTGTTTTTTTTGTGGATACCATTGTAGGGCTTTGTGGCAATACCAGTTATGAGTTTGGAGCATGGATAGCCAATGTGTTGAAACCTTCTAGTTGTTCGGGAAATGGGACCAAACCCAACTTGACTTTTACCATTGAAACGCTTGCAGGAGATCTACTAGCATCATATAATACAAGCAATATTAATGAAGATGCAACACTAACTTTTAAGCAATATGGATTCTTATTTAAGCCAGATATAAATACGACTACCATTGTTTTAAGAATTGCGAATAATGCAGGAACGGGTTGTGGAAACGATCTCGCTATAGATGATATTACATTCAGGCCTTGCGGTCCTGTAATGAGTGCCAGTATTGATGGGGTTGCTGGCTTCAACAAAAATATTTGCTTTAATAACCAAACCAATTTGAATTTAACCATGTCTGTGGGGACTGGATATTTAAATCCAGTTTATCAATGGCAAGTGAGTACCAATTTAGGTGTTAGCTGGAATGATATTGCAGGCGCAACCAATACCAGTTATAATAGAATAGGTACTTCTGTTGGAACGTTTCAATATAGATTAGTTGCTGGAGAATCAGTGTTTGCATCTTCTGCTTCCTGTAAAACAGCATCCCTCCCCATAACTATTAAAATAAATAATGAAGCGCCTAAGCTGGGGAACCAAACCATTAATCAATGTATTGGAGGAAATATCAATTTGAATGGCGCTTCTGGTTCTGGTTCAAGCTTATCCTATTTATGGACTGGCCCCAATGGATTTAGTTCAACTATTCGAAATCCAACTTTGCCCAATATTCGAATGGGTGATACAGGTAAATACATTGTACAAGTTTCAACTAATGAAGGTTGCATTTCCATTGATACCATTACAATAACTGCTTACAATGCCATCAATGCCTCTTTTACTGGCAATTCGTTGATTTGTTTGGGAGACAGTACTTTATTTACAGCTGTTGGAGGACAACAATTTGAATGGTATAATAATACTCGTGCAATCATTGGATCAAATAGAACTTACTTAGCAAAACCAACCGATACAACCAATTACCAGCTATTGATTCGAGATGCAATGGGCTGTTCAGATTCAATTAATATTCCGGTGAATGTTATAAAACCTCCGAATGTAGATGCTGGCCCGAATAGAAGCATTATGCAGGGAAACAGTACTGCTTTATTAGGAAGTATCCTTGGACAAAACAATGGATTTGTTTGGTCTCCTCAAATAAATATGCAGCAATCAAATACATTAACGCCATTAGTCAATCCTTTTAATACCACTACTTATACATTAACAGCATATGGCATAAACGGTTGTACAATTACAACAGATACAGTACAGGTTCGCGTTTTCGTTAGCATTACTCCTCCCAATTCTTTTTCTCCCAATGGGGATGGCATTCATGATATTTGGCTAGTTCCGGGATTAGAAACCTATCCATTTTCTGAATTAAGTATTTTTAATAGAGCAGGACAAATGATGTATCAAGCAAAACCATACACGGAAGGTTGGGATGGAAAATTCAAAGGCAAAAATGCTCCTACAGGCGTATACTATTATATCATTAATCGCGGCAATGGAGAAGATTTGTTGTCGGGTAGTATTTATTTAATTAGATAAACTATGGTTTTAGATTCTATTAGTCGTTTACATCATTATGCCAAGCTGCATCCAAATTTTGCAAGAGCCATGGATTATATTGCTGCAGCCAATTATGCTGAATTAGATCCTGGTGAAATCAAATGGGATGGGGAAGAAATCCGAGCCATTGTTATTCATGATCAATTAGTTTATGAAAAAGATTCTACCGATTATTTTGAATGTCATAATACCTATATAGACATTCAAATTGTTTACGAAGGAGTAGAACGAGTAGGATGGAAGTCTCGAACCAATTGTTTGTTCCCCCGAGGTGAATACAATTCCGAAAAAGATGTACTTTTTTACGAAGACAAACCTGAATTATTTTTTGAATTGAAGCCGGGCCATTTCGCCATTTATTTTCCTGATGATGTTCATGCCCCTATGATAGGGGAAGGGCCAATTAAAAAAATGGTCGTGAAAGTAAGGGTATAGTGTTTTGGCGCAAAATGGTTAGATTTATTAACACTAAAGATTGCGTATGAAACATCTTTGTATTCTTGGGCTGTTTTTCATTATGGCTCTTTCGATTAATGCCCAACGACCCAATATTGTTTTGATTGTTTCCGATGACCATTCTTACCAAACCATTAGTGCTTATGGTAGTAAGTTGATGCAAACTCCTAATATTGATCGTATTGCCAAAGAAGGAATTCGTTTTGATAAAGCATATGTAACCAATAGTATTTGTGGGCCAAGTAGAGCGGTTATTTTAACTGGTAAATACAGTCATAAAAATGGTTTTAAAGACAATGCCCATTCTAGTTTTGATGGATCGCAAAACACATTCATTAAAGAATTAACTAAAACGGGTTATCAAACTGCATGGATTGGCAAATGGCATTTACAAACCAATCCCCAAGGATTTTCTTATTGGCAAGTACTACCAGGTCAGGGTAGTTATTATAACCCAGATTTTTTGATGATGAATGGAGAAAGAAAAAGAATAGAGGGTTATGTTTCAGATGTAGTAGAAGATGCGGCTGAAAAATGGCTGACCGAAAGAGATACTAGTCAACCTTTTTGTTTGGTAATTGGGCATAAAAATACCCATCGTACTTGGATGCCAGATACAAGAGATTTGCGTTTGTTTAATCAATCTGCATTCCCTTTACCTTCTAACTTTTACGACACTTATGAAACAAGAGCAGCTGCTGCAGTTCAAGACATGACCATTGATAAGACCATGCGAATGGGATATGATTTAAAAATGTTTGACAGTAAAGAAGAAGAAGAAAAAGAATTGTCAATTAAAAGAATGACCCCAGCTCAACGAAAAGCATATATGTTATTTTATGATTCCATTCATGCTGACTTAGCATCAAAAAAATTAAGTGGCAAAGCTTTAATTGAATGGAAATACCAACGCTATATGCAAGATTATTTAGCTACTGCTGCATCTTTAGACAGAAATATTGGCCGCACATTGGATTATTTAGACAAGCATGATTTATCAAAAAACACCATTGTGATTTATGTAAGCGATCAAGGTTTTTACATGGGCGAACATGGTTGGTTTGATAAGCGATTTATGTATGAGGAATCTTTTAGAACGCCAATGGTTATGCGCTATCCCGGTGTAATAAAATCGGGCTCAGTAAATAACAATTTGGTGATGAACTTAGACCTTGGGCCTACATTATTGGAAGCAGCTGGAATAAAAGCACCTTCTGATATGCAGGGCAAATCCTTTTTGCCCTTAGTGAAAGGCAGTTCCAAAAAGGGTAGGGAAGCCATGTATTATCATTATTATGAAAATGGCGAACATTCGGTTTCACCACATTTTGGAATTAGTACAGGTCATTACAAATTAATCCGATTTTATGATCGTGTGAATGGTTGGGAATTGTTTGATTTGGAGAAAGAC
Source organism: Synechococcus sp. UW140 (assembly GCA_943371295.1). Lineage (GTDB taxonomy): Bacteria > Bacteroidota > Bacteroidia > Chitinophagales > Chitinophagaceae > Sediminibacterium. Next base: position 7,312 of record CALRUG020000121.1, read on the forward strand.
CCTAAAGAAATGACGAATCGATACGGGCAAAAAGAATATGAAAAAATTACTTTAAAATTAAAACAGCAATTGGCTCAATTGATTGATCAGTATGAAGATGTGGAGGCCAGAACAATAATGGGGAAAGGGGATTAGCTTCACTCCACCTTCGGTGGGATTAGCATCACCCCCTTTTCAAGGGATTAGCTGCGCTCCACCTTCGGTGGGATTAGCTGCGCTCCCTTTTCAAGGGATTAGCTGCGCTGATCCTAAATGGGGGTGGCTCAAAACAAACAGATGTCCGTTCGCTTCGCTCACTTTCATTTTTATTTAGTTCGCTCTGCAAAGCAAGCTTTGCTCGCTCCCTAAAACAAAAATGCCAGCCAATGGCTGGACATCTGTTTGTTTTGGCGGAGAGCGAGGGATTCGAACCCCCGGACCTGTTACAGTCAACAGTTTTCAAGACTGCCGCAATCGACCACTCTGCCAGCTCTCCGCGGCAAAAGTAAGGGCTGTATTTTTTTTATCCAAAACTTATTTTATTACAAGGTTATATTTGTAAACTAATTTTATTTGGATTGAAAGAACTGGCCTCGTTAAATCAATATTTCTGGAAGTATCGTAAGCGTTTCTTTATAGGAATATTCTTTGTTATTGCCTCTAACTATTTTGCTGTTTTAGCCCCGCAAATCACTGGCTATGTGATTAGTTTAGTACAACAAAGATTGCCAGGAGCTAAGCCTGGCATGCCTTATAATGCACATGATGGTATTGTAAACAGCTTTATTCAATTAATTAATGGATATGAATTCAGCTTTGGATGGTTAATTGCTATTTGTAGTTTGAGCATCCTTTTTATTGCCATTGTTAGAGGAATTCTGATGTTTTTTATGCGGCAAACCATTATTGTGATGAGCCGACATATTGAATTCGACCAAAAAAATCAGGTTTTTGATCAATACCAACGATTAAATACCAGTTTTTACAAGCAGAATAGTACAGGAGATTTAATGAATCGTATTTCTGAAGACGTGAGCAGGGTGAGAATGTATACAGGACCTGCAGTGATGTATTTGATTAACCTGGTTACTTTAATTGGATTTTGCATTGTAAATATGCTCAGTAAAGATGTGAATCTAACATTATTAGTATTGGCACCACTTCCGTTATTGGCCATCACTATCTATAAAGTCAATAGCATTATCAATAAAAAAAGTGAATCCATTCAAGAACATTTATCCAATCTTACAACTAATGCGCAGGAGTCTTATTCGGGCATTAGGGTAATCAAATCATTTGTACAAGAAAAAGCCATGCTGGGCTTCTTTAACCATAATAGCGAGCAGTATAAATCTAATGCAATCAGTTTAGCAAAAGTAGAAGCATTGTATTTTCCTAGCATGGCACTTATGATTGGTATTAGTACCTTAATTACCATATTTGTTGGTGGCATGCAAGCAATGGAAGACCCTACAAAAGTTGGCACTATTGTAGAGTTTGTGATTTATATTAATATGCTTACGTTTCCTGTAAGTGCCATTGGTTGGACAGCTAGTATGATTCAACGTGCAGCAGCTTCTCAAAAAAGATTAAATGAGTTTTTACAAATTGAACCTGCCATTCAAGATCATCCAACTGTTTTAAAAGACGAACCCGTATCTGGTACCATCGACTTTAAAAACGTCAGTTTTACTTATCCACACACAGGCATCAAAGCCATACAGGGATTGAATTTGAGTATTGCCAGAGGGGAAAAAGTATTGATATTGGGTAAAACTGGTAGTGGAAAATCTACTTTAGCTCAATTGCTATTAAGATTTTATGAACCCGACCAAGGGGCTATTACTATTGGATCAAAACCACTACACTTATTTAGCATAAAACAGTTGAGAAGCAATATCAGTTATGTGCAACAAGATGTGTTTTTATTCAGCGATACAGTAGCCAATAATATTCGTTTTGGGGTAAGTGAACATACTACGATTGAGCGAGTGCAGGAAGCAGCCAAAAGCGCCAGTATACACGAAGAGATCATGGGGTTTGAAAATGGATATGAAACCTTAATAGGGGAGCGGGGGGTAACTTTAAGCGGTGGTCAAAAACAAAGAATATCTATCGCTCGAGCGTTAATTAAAGCACCAGAAATCGTTTTATTTGACGATTGTTTAAGTGCGGTAGATGCCAAAACAGAGAAGCATATCATTGGGCATTTATACGAATATTTAAAAGCAAAAACAGCATTAATTGTAACCCATCGAATATTTGCTGGTTTTAAATTTGACCAGATTATCGTTTTAGAAGACGGGATAATAATTGAACAAGGTACCCATGAGGATCTCATGCAGTTAAATGGCTATTATGCTGAACTGTACAAACTACAACTCCAAACTAATCGTGAGGAATAATTTTAGCGTTACAACTTTAAAAAAGACCAACAAAAATTTGTTGATTATTT
>CALRUG020000122.1:0-9703 GCA_943371295.1 Synechococcus sp. UW140
GTTTAGAAAAAAGTGAATTATGGTGGATAAACTAAGTAAGGTTAACTTTGCACGATGTGGGTAACTAAGTTATCCCGATATACACACGCATAATAATAGTAGTTGATTTTATATAAATAATTATTAAATATTATTACTTTGGATATTAACATAGCAAAATCACAATTAGTAAAAAACGGATTTTTAGATTTGGAAATTGATCCAGAATTAGATCTCTTTGCTGAGATACAAAAACTCAAAAAAGAAAAAAATGCGGTTTTACTTGCCCACTACTACCAAGAAACAGATATCCAAGATGTGGCCGATTATATTGGGGATAGCCTAGGACTTGCACAGCAAGCTAAACAGACCACTGCTGATACCATCGTTTTTGCTGGAGTTCACTTTATGGCTGAAACTGCAAAAATTTTAAACCCATCTAAAAAAGTTTTATTACCTGATTTAAAAGCAGGTTGTTCTTTAGCAGACAGTGCTCCTACCGCTTTATTTAAAGCATTTAAAGAAAAAAATCCCGATCATATTGTTGTTTCTTATATCAATTGTACCGCCGATATTAAAGCATTAAGTGATATAATTTGTACCAGTGGAAACGCTGAAAAAATTATTGAAAGTATTCCTCTTGATCAACCCATCCTATTTGCTCCTGATAAAAATTTAGGCGCTTATTTAAGTAAAAAAACAGGTAGGGAAATGTTGCTTTGGAATGGAGCATGTATGGTTCATGAAATTTTTAGTTTAGAGAAAATTGTTAAGTTAAAAATTAGACACCCTAAAGCAAAACTAATTGCACATCCAGAATGTGAAGAAGCTATATTAAATATTGCAGATTATATTGGAAGTACTACCCAATTATTAAAGTATACACAAACTGATGGTACACAAGAATATATCGTTGCAACAGAAACAGGTATTTTACACCAGATGCAGATAAATAATCCAGCTAAAACATTTATACCTGCTCCTCCTAATAACAATTGTGCTTGTAATGATTGCCCTTATATGAAGTTAAATACACTAGAGAAGATCTACCTCTGTATGAAGTATGAATTACCAGAAATTTTAATGGACGAAGATTTACGATTGAAAGCTTTAAAACCAATGGAAAGAATGATGGATATTAGCAGGGCTGCCGGATTAATTGGGGGTTAAATGAGCTATTTTTTCTTTTAACAAAGCTTTCTATTTTAAGGATAAACTTTTCAAAGAAAAAGGTATCTAAGCCCTAAATGCCTAATATGAAAAAGAACATCCTTCTTATTTTCTTAGCAACAATCGCTATCATTGCTTGTAATAAAAATGATCAAACAGTTGTAACCCCTACTGTTACAACCCCTACGGATAATGCAATTATCTCGGCTTCATTAAATTTACCAACAGTACCTTTTGACTATATTAACCTGAATTTACCAGCCTACTTTTTTGTAAATGCTGGAGGGGGTGCACCAACATCTGTTAATGGTATTGATAACACACCTGCTAATAATACACTAACCAATAATGGGGCAACCTTAGGAAGGGTTCTATTCTACGATAAAAATTTGAGTGTAAATAAGACTATTTCTTGTGCAAGTTGTCACAACGCTTCTTTTGGATTTAGTGACACGGCCGTTTTAAGTAAAGGTTTTGCTGGTGGAAGAACAGGTAGACATTCAATGAGTTTAATCAATGCTAAATTTTATCAGCGTGGTAGATTCTTTTGGGATGAGCGGGCTGCAACTTTAGAAGAACAAGTATTAATGCCATTTCAAGACCAAACAGAAATGGGAATGACTATACCAACATTACTTCAAAGGGTAAGAGAACAGGCGTTTTATGCACCATTGATGAATAATGCTTTCGGGGATACTGCTATTAGCAGCAATAGAATTGCATTAGCACTTGCCCAGTTTGTAAGAAGTATAGTAAGTAGTACTAGTAAATATGATGTGGGAAGAGCACAAACCAATAATCCAGTTGCTAATTTTACCAATTTTACTGCTGAAGAAAATGAAGGTAAAAGAATATTTATTACCCCTGTTCAAAATGGTGGAGCAGGTTGTTTTGGATGTCATACAACCGAAGCTTTTGTATCTGCAAATAATGGACCTCGCAACAACGGATTAGACCTGAATACTGCAAATGATAATGGAGCTGGTCGAGGAGAATTCAAAACCCATACTTTGAGAAATATTGAACTAACTGCACCATATATGCACGATGGTAGATTCAAAACTTTAGAGCAAGTGGTTGAACATTATAACAGTGGAGTAAAAGCACACCCTAATTTGGACAATGCATTAAAACAACCCAATGGCACTCCAATCCAATTGAATTTAACCGCTGCCCAAAAAGCTGCATTGGTTGCATTTATGAAAACATTGACCGATCCTACTATTGCAACCAATACAAAATGGAGCAATCCTTTTAAGTAAACAATATTTTATAATATGAATGGCTTGTTCATCCATTCAAAAATTATTTAGTTGCTAACACTACAATTTTTTTAGCTTTATCCAAAGCTATTGAATGAAGTATTTATTTATTACCCTTTGCTGTTGCTGTTCTTTTGTCCAAGCTCAAACAAGCAAAAATATCAACAGGTATAAAAAAATACACCAAAAAGCAATCATGGCAGATTCTCACAATGATTTGCTTACGGCTTCTATTGAAAAAAATGGTTTAATTGATCAAGATCTAAAAGGAAAAACACATTCTGATTTAAATCGTTTTAAAGAAGCGGGTGTGGATGTTCAATTATTTAGTGTTTGGTGTGATGGAGAGAAGGTTCAACCCTATGCCTGGGCTAATAGAGAAATAGACACATTATATGCAGTGGCAGAACGAAATCCCCAAAAAATTCAAATTGTTTATAATTATAATTCTTTAAAAAAAGCAGTTAGAAAAAATAAATTGGCCGCCATGTTTGGAGTAGAAGGTGGCCATATGATTGAAGACGATATCAATAAAATTGATGTATTATACAATCGAGGGGTTCGTTATATGACGCTTACTTGGAACAACTCTACCAGCTGGGCTAGTTCTGCAATGGATGAAACCAAATTAAAAAATGACCCCACAGCTAAATTAGGTTTGACTCATTTTGGTAAGCAAGTAGTAAAAAGAATGAACGAACTTGGAATGATGGTAGACCTAAGCCATGTTGGAGAAAAAACTTTTTGGGATGCTATACAAACGACTACTAAGCCAGTTTTGGTTTCTCACAGCAATGCCTATTCCCTTTGCCCTGTTTTTAGGAATCTAAAAGACGAGCAAATAGATGCTGTTGGAAAAAACGGTGGAGTAATTCAATTAAACTTTTATTCTGCATTCATAGACAGCTCATTTAAAAACAGAGAAAAGGTTTTCTTACAAAACAAGCAAGAAGAAATAAAACAATTGGTTACAAATGGCATGCAGAAAGAATATGCACAAGCCATGGTAGTAGAAAAATACAAAGAAGAATCATTGGCTATTCAGCCCCCAATGAGTATGTTATTAGATCACTTAGATTATATCGTAAAAAGAATTGGCGTAGACCATGTAGGCATGGGATCTGATTTTGATGGAATCAGTGCCAGTCCTCGTGAATTAACAGATGTGACCAGTTATCCATTAATTACAAAAGCTTTATTAGAAAAAGGATACAGCAAAAAAGACATAAATAAAATTATGGGTGGTAATTTATTAAGAGTAATGAAAGCCCAGGAATCACAATAATATCTATACAATTATCTTTTATGAGAAAAACTTTACTTACATCGGCATTATTGTTTATCACCGCAATGCTTACTGCACAAGCCACACAAAAGCCCCCGCTGCATGGAAAAAACTGGATGGCTATAACAGGTAAACCACTTGCTGCTACCGCAGGCTCAATTGTATTTCAACAAGGAGGTAATGCGGTGGATGCTGCTTGTGCAATGTTGGCTGCTACTTGTACCATGTGGGATGTATTAAGTTGGGGTGGTGAAACACAAGCAATTATTTACAATCCAAAAACAGGAAAAGTAATTGGAATTAATGCATTAGGCGTAGCACCAACCGGAGCTACTCCAGAATTTTTTAAATCAAAGGGGTACCAATTTCCTCCAGAATATGGTCCATTAGCTGCCATCACTCCGGGCACAGTGGGTGGAATAATCCATATGTTATCAGAATATGGAACCATGAGTTTAAAACAAGTATTGGCTCCTTCAATGGACTTAGCTGCGGGTTATCCTATTGACGCGCAAACCGCTAACAGCATTGAAAGAGGTAAAGAAAGAATTAAACAATGGCCTTACAGCAAGAAAGTATTATTACCCCATTTAGGAGAAAAAAGAGAAGCACCAGAAGCGGGTGAAATATTTGTTCAACAAGACCTATTGAATACATTAAAAAAATTAGTAGAAGCAGAACAAAATGCTTTAAAAAATAAAAAGACGCGCAAACAAGCTTTGCAAGCTGCTTATGATCGCTTTTACAAAGGGGATATTGCAGATGAATTTGTTAGAGGAGCGCAAGAGCAAGGAGGATTAATTACCAAACAAGATTTGGCCAACTGGAAAGTAAAAGAAGAAGTTCCTTCAATGGTTAATTATAAAGGCATTGATGTGTATAAACTAACACAATGGACCCAAGGACCTTCCATGTTGCAAGCATTGAATATTGTAGAAAATTTCGACTTGAAAAAAATGGGCTACAATTCTCCTCAATATATTAATACGATTTATCAAAGCATGAGCTTGGCTTTTGCAGACCGCGATTTTTATTACGGTGATCCTGCTTTTGCTCCAACCCCTCAGCCGATGAGTGGCTTATTGAGTAAAGGGTATGCCAAACAAAGGGCAGCTTTAATCAACCCAGAAAAAAACAACGCCCTTATTACTCCTGGAGATCCTTATCCTTTTGAAGGAAAAACAAACCCTTATACCGAACAAATCAAACAATGGAACCTAGAGATTGACAGTACCGGAAAAAGAAATTTTGTTCCAGCTCATGATAGTAGCGTTACCGCTAAAGCGGAATTAGAAGCCTATATGGACCGTCTTTGGAGAGGTACTACCAGTGTTGAAGCTGCTGACAAAGATGGTTGGGTAGTGTCAATTACACCTAGCGGTGGATGGTTACCGGCTACCATTGCGGGAAACACCGGAATTGGTATGAGCCAGCGTATGCAAAGCTTTGTGTTGGATCCTGCCATCAACCCCTTTAATGTGGTTGCACCAGGAAAGCGCCCTAGGGTTACGCTAACTCCTTCCATGGCTTTGAAAGAGGGGAAGCCCTATTTGTCTTTTGCAGTTCAAGGTGGCGACACACAAGACCAAAACCTTTTGCAGTTCTTCTTAAATATGGTTGAATTTGGAATGACTGTTCAACAAGCTTCCGAAGCGGAGAATATTAACACCAACCAGCTTTGGTTATCATTGGGCGGAACTAAAATAAAAGACCGCAAACCCAAAGCGGGTGACCTATTACTTTCTGCTAGAACACCAGAACCTACGCGCGAAGCGCTTAAAAAAATGGGCTATAAATTGAGCTTTGGTCAAAGAACCAGTGGTCCTATCAATGCTATTTTTATTGATAGAAAGCACAATAGCCTTTGGGGAGGATCTTCCAATAATGGAGAAGATTATGGTATAGGCTGGTAAACAGCTAAAAAACCCGGAATAAATGTATTAATACGCTGCCAATTAATTTGGTGGCGTATTATTTTTGGTACAATAAACAGAAAACTAAACACGTTAGTAAAAAAATACTAAAAAAATTAGTGTGTATAATTAAAATCCACTAGTTTTACCACCTCATTAATTTTGACCATCTAAAAAGAACAACATGAGTAATGCAGAAAAATTAAAAGCGCTTAAGCTGACCATTGATAAAATCGATAAAGATTTTGGAAAAGGAAGTGTAATGATGATGAATGAAAAAAGCACAGCCCCAATGGAAGTGGTTTCTACTGGTTCGCTTGGCTTAGATGCTGCATTAGGTGTAGGTGGTCTTCCAAAGGGTAGAATTGTTGAAATATACGGACCAGAGTCATCTGGTAAAACAACTGTGGCTATACATGTCATAGCAGAAGCACAGAAAAAAGGCGGAATGTGTGCAATTATAGATGCAGAACATGCTTTTGATAGTGCCTATGCACAAAAATTAGGCGTTGATGTTGACAATCTCTTGATTTCTCAACCAGATTATGGTGAACAAGCTTTGGAAATTGCCGATAGACTTATTTTATCGGGTGCTTTAGATGTAGTGGTGATTGACTCTGTTGCAGCATTGGTTCCAAAAGGAGAATTAGAGGGAGAAATGGGAGACAGTAAAATGGGATTACAGGCAAGATTAATGAGCCAAGCATTAAGAAAATTAACTGCAACAATCAACAAGACCAATACCATCTGTATTTTCATTAACCAGCTTAGGGAGAAAATCGGGGTAATGTTTGGAAACCCAGAAACCACAACGGGTGGTAATGCGTTGAAATTCTATGCTTCTGTTCGTTTAGATATCAGAAGGATGACACAAATTAAAGATGGCGATACCGCTATAGGAAATAGGGTAAAAGTTAAAGTGGTAAAAAACAAAGTAGCTCCCCCGTTCCGTGCAGCTGAATTTGACCTTGTTTTTGGAGAAGGCATCAGCAAAGTGGGTGAAATTATTGATATGGGTGTAGAAATGGGAATTGTACAAAAAAGTGGATCTTGGTTCAGTTATGAAAGCAATAAACTAGGTCAAGGAAGAGAATCAGTAAAAACCTTGTTGCACGACAATCCGGAATTATCAAATGAAATAGAAGCCAAAATAAGGGCTAAGTTAATTGTGGTAGCGGAAACACCCGCCGAAGCAACCGAACAATAAATCGCTTTTTAGATGGGTTAGTAAACTGCCCTGGTCTGCAAAGGCCGGGGCTTTTGTATTAAATTAATCTCCTTTCAGATAATATTCACCCCTATCTAGGCGTTTATCAAACACTTAGTGGCTCTTTTATGCCCTATTTTTTAATTCATTCGTGCAAATGAACGCAAAGGTACCCAGTTATTCCATCCTGAGCGGCCGTATTCTGCAATGCCTAATTTTAATGGCTTGTGTTTTCGGTGGTGTTGGCTATGCACAAAAAGGGATTGGATTTGATATAAAACCGTTTCGAAAAGAAGCCATTTTTAGAGACGACGATAAGATTGGTTATAATCTTCGATTTCGAAATAATACCAAAGAAAAAATTCGAGGAACCATCAAGGCTAAAGTGGTAAACTATAAAGGCGAAGAGGTATTTAACCAAGAAATGGGATTTACCATGGATGCCAAAAAGGGGTATATGAAAGATTTATACCTTGAAAACGACAAAACAAAACCCGGTTTTTATCAATTACAATTAATGGTTTCGGCCAATAATTATGTAGATACCCTTCAATTTGGTTATGGTGTTGATCCAGAAAAAGTTTACTCAAACGTAAACAGACCGGCAGATTTTGATCAGTTTTGGGATGATGCCAGAAGAGAACTAGTCAATATAGACCCCAAGTTTAGGGTTACCAGAAGAGGAGATCAAAGTACTAGAGATGTAGATGTGTTTTTAGTAGAGTTTCAATCGCTGGAGTACCAAACCATTCGAGGTTGGTTGTCTGTTCCTAAACGCAAAGGAAAATTTGCGGTTATTTATGAATTGCCGGGTTATTTACAAGATATGCGACCCGATTCATTAAGAACAGATATGGCGGTTTTCAGGGTGAATGTAAGGGGTCACGGAAACAGCAAAGACAATACCAACGCCGATTTTAATACTTTCAATATTATTAATTTAAATGACCGCAATAAATACATCTATAGAGCTGTTTATATGGATGCACTGCGTGGATTAGATTTTTTATATAGGCACGATTATTTGAAATTAGATTTAAAAAAAGTAATCGTTAAGGGTGAAGGTCAGGGGGCTGTTTTAGCTGCAGTAGTTGCTTCCTTAGATAATAGACCACAGGGCTGTATCATAGAGAGACCGGTATATACCGATATGCGAACCTTATTTTTTATGGCGGGCTCACAAAAAGTAATGCCTTGGCCAGTGGCTAATTTTCAGGCCTATATAAAAAATCCAAGAAACAGACTAAACCAAGATGCATTATTTAAAAACTGGGACTTTTTTGATCCAGTAAATTTTGCTTCCAATATACGTTGCAGGGTGTTGTTTGGACATAATCAGAAAAATACGATTTGCCCACCCCAAGCAGCTATTGCTTTATACAATCAAATTAGAATAGATAATCGAAACATATACATGAGTTTAGACGATAATGGAATGGACCATGTGTATTATAGTTATGAAAGTTTTTGGATGAAAAAAATACTCTGAGTACGTAAATAAAAATTGATGAAAAAATTATTGAGCCTTATAATTATTGCATTTATTGCGAATACCGCTTATGCTGGATTTCCCATTGGCAGAGGAAAATATTTATTGGTACCATCTTATAATTTATACACAACAAAAGGATACTGGGATGCAGCTGGCACTTATGTTCCTTTCTCTAATGGAGGCAGATTTGCTTCTCATTATTTTGGCATTTATGGTGGTATTGGTTTAGGAGAGAGATTGGATTTTGTTGGTAATATCTCTTATATCATGCAACGAAAATTAGAGACCAACCTAGCACAATCCAATTCAAGTTTTGGCGATGCCAGCTTTGGTTTGTCTTACTTATTGAACACTTTTGATTATTCTAAATTTTTAACCGTTACTGGTTCATTAATTGTTCCGCTGTATACCAATGATGCAAGTAAACAACCATTTACCGGTTTTCAACAAGTAGGCGGAGAAGTTAAATTCACTTATTCTGGCTCAAACGGAGAGCGCTACTCCAATACCTATTTTGATATCAACTTAGGCGTTCGCCAATATTTTAGTCCCGAAGGCCCTACACAAGTTTTTGGAGATGCTTTATTAGGAATTCCTTTAGACGAAGACAATAAATTGACTTTTCAATTGGCCAGTACTAAGTCTACCAGCACCCAAACCGGTTTGGTCTTGAATCCGAACAATTTGTTCTTAAACCGTCAGTTTAATTATTTTAGATTAACAGCAGGGTACGGTAGAAAAATCAGCCAGAAGTATCAAATTTTCCTCTCTGTATTCACAGATGTGAATGGAAGGAATACGGGTAAAGGTGGCGGAGGATCTATATCCTTGGTGGGTGAATTATAAAAAGAACACATTTTAATGACAGCAAAACAATATATACCATCGTTAACAGGTGTGAGAGGATTGGCTTCAATTTTGATTTTTTTTCACCATTTTAATCAAGAGGACTTTCCTCCTTTATTGTTTAGGGTATTAAATGAATTTCATTTTCCCCTCTCAATGTTCTTTGTATTAAGTGGCTTTTTAATCTGTTTGCGTTATTATGATAATGTTGAATTATCGGGAAAATGGATGCGCAAATATTTAAAAAATAGAATCGCACGTGTTTATCCAATCTATCTAATATTAACAATTGTAGTTTTCTTATTTGCTTGGATAGCCAATGATAACAGCATTTACAACGGAAAGAACAGCCCGCTTACTTTGTTCATAATGAACATTACTTTCCTCAGGGGATTTTTTGATGACATGAAATTTACAGGGATAGCACAAGGATGGTCATTAACTGTTGAAGAGTGTTTTTATTTTTCAGCCCCTATCTTTTTTATTTTAATCAAGAGAAACAAAATTTATTTTTTGATTGCTCCTTTGGTGATTACTGCGTTTGGTGTA
>CALRUG020000123.1:0-9637 GCA_943371295.1 Synechococcus sp. UW140
TGGGTATTTGTATTTACCTGTTTTTATTTGATCTAATTAACTAACCAATCGCTAATATTATTTTATGTCACATACAGCAGAGCATCACGAACATGCAGGTGGAGGTACCAAAGAGATTATCCGTATCACGGTAATATTAACGGTATTGACCATTATAGAATTGATTATTGGATTTTGGATGATTGGCATTCCATTGTCTAGTGTTGGAGTAAGATTGGCACTGAAGGGAACAATCGTAATCTTAATGATGGCTAAAGCCTTTTATATTGTTGCTTATTTTATGCACCTAAAGCATGAAATGAAAAATTTGATCATGACCATTGTGGTTCCTTTGGCCCTGTTCATTTGGTTTATTATTGCGTTCTTATACGATGGTAATTCATTCAAAAATTTACGTAATACATATGACCCTTACTTTAAAGAGCAAAGCACTATTAAAGTAGAGAAAAAGGAGCATGGTGCAGCGGAAAAGCATGAAGATGCTAAAGAAGGTAAAAAAGCTAGTCACTAGTTTTAGCTAAAACTAAATATATTTTTCTCCTAATTGAACCATCGCTGCATTGCGATGGTTTTTTATTAATAACGTTATGAAAAAGAAATCGATCCTTGGATTACTAGTTGCATTGGGAATCCCGATTACTTGTTATTTGATACTCAAAACAGCCAGTCAAACAGCTGTAGTGATGCCTAGGCATTATTTACTTGATACGGTTATCAATAAGGTAGAAAATGGTAAATCTACTACCGATACCATTTGGCATACAACCAAAAACATCAAACTACAAAATCAATTAGGTGATAGTGTTAGTTTATATGATCCAAAGGGTAAAATTATTGTAGCAGATTTCTTTTTTACTAGTTGTAGGAGCATTTGTCCCAGGCTTACTAGGAATATGTCAACTTTACAGCAATCTTTTAAGAAAGGGGGGAATGTTCGCAACAAGATTGATACATCTATTGTTCAATTTATGTCGTTTACAGTAGATCCTGAAAATGATTCTGTTTCTGTCTTAAAAAAATACGCAGATCGATTTGGTGTAATTCATGATAATTGGTGGTTTTTAACTGGCAATAAAAAAGACATCTATCAATTCGCCTTTGAAGAGTTAAAAGTAGACCAGTTTAGCGAAGAGCCAATTAGCCCTGATTTTGTTCATACCAGTCGTTTTGTGTTGATAGACAGAGAATATAAAGTGAGGGGTTATTACAATGGATTGGATAGTTCAGAGATGAAGAAATTAGCAAGAGATATAGGTCTACTAATGTTAGAGAAGGACGGTACTAAGAAGAGTGGCATATTCAGAAAAATATTAGATCTGAGCTGGCTTTGGTTAATCATAGTCACTGCAATTATTTTCTTTGTAGTATACATGCAGGGAAGAAGAAAAATAAATGGATAGTTCAAACTAAAAAAAATCAAATGCTTAAACCTAGTATTGCAAAAAATGATCGTTTAGCCAATTGGTTAATTGGAATATTTTCAGTTGTAGTCTTTATTGTTGTGGTAGTACTTGGCAAGTATAAACTTGATGTAGAACTGGGATTTGATGTACATATATTTGCTACCATCAATGCATTTGTGAATGCTTCAATAGCCCTTGTACTGGTTGCAGCTTTAGTTGCAGTGAAAAAGAAGAATTATGAATTACATAAAAAATTCATGATGACTGCTTTGGTTTTATCTATTCTTTTCTTATTATCTTATATAGCACACCATTTATTGGCTGGGGAAGCAAAATATGGAGATGCCAATCATGATGGCTTAGTAGACGATGCAGAAAAATTGGCGATAGGTGCCATGCGAACGGTTTATTTAATTATTTTAACTACACATATTATTTTAGCCGCCATTATTTTACCATTTATTTTATTTACAGCTTATCGCGGCTTAACCAGTGAATTTCCTGCTCACAAAAAATTAGCAAGAATTACATGGCCTCTCTGGTTTTATGTTGCAGTAACAGGGCCTATTGTATACTTTATGATCAGCCCTTACTACAACTAAGGTCAATCAATGCCCTTTCTACAACTAAGCAACTTCAATACCCTTACTACCAGTAGTGCAGTGGGGATGGGGATCGGGCCAGCTGCAGCTACTGATAAAATAAGGTATTACAAAATGGGGGATTGGTAATCAAGCTTTCTTAGTCAGTATCAGCAATTCATTTGCTTGTACTTCAGTAGCATATCTTTTTACCCCTTGTTTATCGGTGTAATTTCGATTGATGAGTTTACCCTCAATTACTACTTCAGTTCCTTTAACCAGGTATTTCTCGGCAATATCTGCGAGTTTACCCCATGCTACTACATTATGCCATTGGGTTTCTGTTACTTTTTCACCCTTTGCATTTTTGTAGTTTTCATTGGTAGCCACACTTAAATGCGCTACTTTTTTGTCTTCGCCAATTGATTTTACTTCGGGATCCTGTCCTAGGTTCCCAATTAATTGGACTTTGTTTTTAACTGCGTTCATAACGGTTCAGTTTTATAATTTGTAAATAAAGCAGTGCGTACTGCCGTTAACACAACAAATATGTTGAACCGATTTATAAGAATTGCTTTTATAAACATCTGTTGACGTTTATAAACGTTTGTAAACATTTGCATCAATGTATACCGTTAAAATGCGGGCAATAATTGGTATTTCTACAGTAGCATTTAATGGCTTTCTTATTAATTTCAATTTGTTTGACCCCACAATTCATTTTATGGAAAACAATTTGAAGCAGTGTTTGCACTGCACCAAAAAATTGGCTGGAAGAACAGATAAAAAATTTTGTAGCAGCCACTGTAGAAGTAGTTATCACAATCAGTTTTACGGGGATAGAACAAATTATATGAGAAGGGTCAATGGGTTGTTGCTTCGAAATAGAAAAATCTTAGCTGATCTATTTGCAATTCATCGGACGGGTGCAACTGTTCCACTAAGTGAGTTGTATCTCAAGGGATTTAGCCCCGCTCATTTTACCCATCAACAAAAAAAAGCAAAGAATCAACTTTTCACCTATTGCTATGAATTTGGGTATCAAATAACAGGAAAGGATTGTATTAAGATTGTGCAGCAGGTTAGTATCGAATAGTCACTTTGGCTACGCCCGCATTTACCATATCAATTTTCTTTGCAGCTTTTTTACTAAGGTCTATGATTCTGCCTTGAATGAATGGACCCCTATCGTTAATTCGTACTTTTACCGATTGGCCATTGCTTAAATTGGTCACTTTTACTTTGGTGCCAAAGGGGAGTGTCTTGTGTGCTGCAGTTAATTTATTTTGTTTGAATTTTTCACCATTACTTGTTTTACGCCCCACATATTTGTCTGCATAAAATGATGCCATACCGGTTTCGCTTCCTTTTCTAAAACAAGACATCCATGCTAAACAGCATGTTCCTATCAACAGCAATAAAAAAGGTTTTTTCATTCTATAAGAACGAAAAAACCTTGCAAATATTGGGTAATTGCTATTAAGCAAAAGGAGCTTTCACAACCTTCGCTTTTACCAATGTATTTCTAATATCAATAAAAATTTCAGAATCGATGGCTGCATGAGGGGTAGCAACATAGCCCAAACCAATAGCTTTATTTAATGATGGGGCCTGTGTACCACTAGTGACTTTCCCAATAGTATTGCCAGCTGCATCTTTAATTAAGTAATCGTGGCGAGGTATACCTCTTTCTAACATTTCAAATCCTACCAACTTGCGTTGAACACCAGCAGCTTTTAAAGCTTCAATGATTGGGCGCGCTGTAAAATCTTTAGTGAACTTAGTAATCCACCCCAAACCACCTTCTAATGGGGATGTTGTGTCATCAATATCATTGCCATATAAGCAATAGCCCATTTCTAATCTAAGGGTATCTCTTGCACCCAATCCAATTGGTTTTAATCCTTGAGGTCCCCCAATTTCGAAAATGGCGTCCCAAATTTTATCTGCAGCTCCATTGCTGTCTTCAAAATAAATTTCAACTCCACCTGAACCGGTATATCCTGTTGCACTAATTAAAACATTTTCTACTCCTGCAAATGTTCCCTTTACAAAAGTGTAGTATTTCAAATTCATGATATCTAACTCGGTCAAAGGCTGTAAAATTTTTGTAGCATTTGGTCCTTGAATGGCTAATAAACAGGTCTTATCACTGATATTATGCATTTCAACATCCTTGGTATTGAATTGACTGATCCAATTCCAATCCTTTTCAATATTAGAAGCATTCACTACCAACATATAGGTTTTATTCGGCTCTACACAGTAAACAATCAAATCATCTACTATGCCCCCAGCAGCATTGGGTAAGCAGCTATACTGTGCCTGACCTGCAACTAGTTTTGATGCATCGTTGGTGGTTACTCTTTGAATAAGGTCTAACGCATTTTCTCCTTTCAAAATAAATTCGCCCATATGACTTACATCAAAAACGCCTGCATTTTTTCTTACTGCTGCATGTTCATCATTAATTCCGGTGTAACTGATGGGCATATTGTATCCTGCAAATTCCGCCATCTTGGCTCCTAGTGCAATATGTTTTTGTGTAAAAGGTGTATTTTTCATTGAGCAATTAATTAGGCTGCAAAAATAAGTGAATCAACACGAAACACCTCCAAAAAGCAAGAACCCCATCCCAATTTAGAGACGAGGTTCTTTTTCCAACCTGTGCCAACCATCTTTATGATTGTAAATTCAGTAAGGAAAATCTTCCTAATTCTGAACCCAACTCAATAATATCAGGAGATTCGGTCATTTTTGTTTTACCCACAGGGGTAGAAATATGTGGATCAACTATCGCTACTTTTTGATAACGGTAACGGGTAGTATCAATGGGTTTGTCTAATTCTTTCTTTAAATCCTCTGCTTCTTTCTGCTTGCGCTCATATTCTTTGCGTAGCTCTTCTCTACTTTTTTTATACTCTTCTATGGCGCTTTTTTCAGAATCACTGTCATTTTCTTCTTCATCATTGATTTCTCCCGCTTTCTTCACTCTTTCTAATCCGTCAGGAGTCATGATGTATTCTTGATTATACATCCAACTTTCATATCCTTCGTTATTCCACTCATCGTCCCAATCGTAATCATTGCGTCCTGAATTGAAACTGATATGGTTGAGTCTTCTTGAAACATTTTCATCAATTTCAACTTTCTTTCCAACCGGTACAAAAATGGTAACAGTTACTCCTTGATTGCGAAACTTGGTTCCTTTATTTAATTTAAAACCACGATCTAAGTAGATGATGCTGTCTTGTTGTGTAGCACCATAGTTGATTTGATTGATGTTTTTTAGCGCCGCATTTTCATCAGATCCATTACTAAATTTGACATAGCTTATACGATACAAAGAATCGGGGCTTTTTGCAATTCGAACTCGAACATTGTTTAATACAAGGCTATCATCGTCCATTCTTAATAAGCCATCCATTCTAAACCATTTGCCACTCACTATTCTTAAATTAGATTCTGCTACTTTAATGGTCAGTTTATTACTGGTAGGTTGAACAATTTTAATTTCTCCCTTGTCTTTAGCACCTGCATCAAAATTTTGTGCAATAGAAGCTACCAATAAGATCACACTAATCCAACCCAGTGTCCATAATCCCCCAAAAGTGAATCCTAAATATTTACTACCAGCGGTTGCTCCAATAATTCTGCGAACCAACCATGTAAGTAAACCAATTGCAGGAACAAATAAGAACAATATCAATGTTGCCCAAGCAAGGAAGTTTTGCCAGAAACCTTCTAAGAAGAAATTCTTTAGAGGGAAAACACTTACGCTACCAGCAATCATTCCTAATAACGCAACCAATATAGTGAAGGCTAAAATTCCTGCTAAGAATAAAAAGAATGCTTTAAATAAGATACCAATTGCGTTGGCTAGTTTATTGCCTCCTTTTTTAGAAACATTACTTGCTTCAGAAGCAAATTGTTTACTCTTTTCAGATACAGTAGAGCTGAATTCTGAGGAGAATTCTTTTGCTTTTTCAGAGAATTCACCACCCCATTTTTCTGCACGAGCTTTAAAACCTTCTAAGTCTTCTTGAATGGTATTCTTAATGGTATTTAAGTCTACTTTTTCGCCCCTCATTTCCAATTTTTCAGAAGCACTTTTTGCTTCTGGAATGACTGCCCAAAGAACAGCGTAGATTACAAATAAGGTACCTCCAAATGATCCAAATATGAATCCAGGGAAAGGATTAAACTCAAACCAAAATAGTGAACTTACAAAAGAAGAAATAATACCCACTACCAATGGTAAAGCAAAAATTAATCTTGGAATCCATACGGCTATATCAAAATAAGTAGCTATACCGCTGGCAACACCTGCAATTACTTTCTCTTCAGGATTTCTGTACAATCTTCTATTACTGGTCACAGGATCCAATGGTTTAGAAGGGAGAATGATCCACAATAGTAAATACAATAAGAATCCAGAACCACCGCCAAAGAACAATACTAAGAATAGTAAACGAACTACAGTTGGGTCAATTCTAAAGTATGCAGCAATACCGCTACAAACACCACCTAACATTTTTTCGTTGGTATCTCTATAGAGTCTACCTCTAGATGAAGTATTATCCGCATCTTGTGAGAAGTTAGATTGTTGTTGTTGATTGCCACCTAATTGAGATTGCATATTGGATTCTTCTCCTTCAAAATCTTCGGGTCTGCCCATACTATTGATGATTGTGTTTACATCTTCATCAGTAATACAAGTACTTCCTTTTTTAAGACTTTCTCCAAATAGTTCTGCAATACGACCTTCTATATCGTTGATGATTTCATCTCTTCCTTCTTCATTAGCAAAGAAGCGGCGTAAGCTTTCAACGTAGTTTTTAAGTACGTCATAAGCCGATTCCTCAATTGGAATTACTCTGCCTTGGAAGTTTATATTAATTACCTTTTTCATGGTATGTTTATTTAGCTTGGTTAAGGTTGGTTTTGGTTGATTTCGTTTTCTGGTGATGCTAGTGGTTGGGTTAGCACTTGAACTGCATCCGCAAGTTCTTTCCAGGTTCTTTCGAGTTCACTGTAAAAAGCAAGGCCTTTATCAGTCATAACGAAATATTTGCGTGGCGGTCCGCTATTGCTCTCTACCCATCGGTAGGTAAGCAATTCTGCATTTTTTAACCTGGTAAGCAGCGGGTACAAAGTACCTTCCAGAATATGAAGGTTGGCTGATTTCATCCGATCAACTAGATCACTGGGGTAAACTTCACCCTGGCGAATGATTGAAAGGATACAAAACTCCAATACGCCCTTCCGCATCTGACTCTGTGTGTTTTGAATATCCATGGCCTAGATTTTTATTGTATTAATAAACAAGAATTGGTTGAACTGGAGCGATACGGCTGAAACGTTGAATTTTCCAGAGTTGGGCTACAGTAAATCTTTTCTTGGTTTTGGGTTCATTGTTCATGTTTGAAGCAATAGTCTCTTTTACCACTTGGGTTAAATTGTTTAACTCAGTTTTGTTTAGTTGAACAAGTGGGTTGATGGTTGTGATTTTCATGATGATTATTTTTAGTTCGTTTGTTGTTTAATTACTTTGACAACACAAAGATGGGGTATTTTTTAGTACTATGCAACACATAGTACCAAGTATTTTTAGGTAATAGGCTGACTTTAGAATTAGGTTTTAAATAAATAATTGAAAATCAATGATTTGCGATTTTCCTCTATTTCAAGAAAGGGATAGTCGGTTTTAAAAAAGGATGAATGGTGTTTGCTGAATTTTGCCCATTTAATCGATGGCGGCGTATCAATATATAATAGCTGGTAGAGAAGCTATATATAAGAATATATAGTTCTATTTAACCAGATCAAAAAATATTTAATCGTAAATATACGATGAATAGATAAAAATGCATAGCTTTGCTTTATCGTATAAAAACGATTAATAATGGCATCTCCTAAATTAGAAGAATTTATAAAAGCAGAACAAGAGCTGGCACTTTTTGCTAAAGCTTTATCACATCCAGCACGTATTGCTATATTAAAAGTATTGGCACAAAAAAATGAATGCGTGTGCGGAGAGATTGTAGATGTATTACCATTGGCTCAGTCTACTGTTTCACAACACTTGAAAGAATTGAAAGAAGCAGGGTTGATTAAAGGAACGATTGAAGGACCAAGAAGTTGTTATTGCATTAATTGGAAAGCATTCGAAAAATTTAATAACTCTTTTAATCAACTATTTAATAAACTAAAAGTGCAACAACAATCTTGTTGCTAATTATTCTTAAAAAACTTAAAAATATATTTTATGCAAACAGATGAACAATTAAAACAAATCGTAAAAGAAAAATACGCTGAAATAGCAAATCAGTCTACTGCCGATAATAAAGCATCTTGTTGTGGTGCAGGTGGATGTAGTACTGAAGTGTACAATATCATGAGTGATGATTATACCACTATGGAAGGCTATAATGCAGATGCCGATCTTGGATTGGGTTGCGGATTGCCTACTCAGTTTGCACAAATTAAAGCAGGTGATACAGTAGTAGATTTAGGAAGTGGGGCAGGAAATGATTGTTTTGTTGCTAGAGCGCAAACTGGTGAAAAAGGAAAAGTGATTGGAATAGATTTTACTCCTGCGATGATTCAGAAAGCTAGAATGAATGCAGATGCATTAGGATTTAATAATGTAGAATTTCGGGAAGGTGATATTGAACAGATGCCATTGGGGGGGAATATAGCTGATGTAGTAGTAAGCAACTGTGTATTAAATTTAGTTCCAAATAAAGATGGGGTGATTAAAGAAATTTATAGAGTACTCAAGCCAGGAGGACACTTTAGTATTTCCGATGTGGTATTAGTTGGTCAATTACCAGATGCATTAAGAAAGGATGCTGAAATGTATGCTGGATGTGTATCGGGTGCAATACAAAAGGAAGTGTATTTAGAATTAATTCGTTTGAACCATTTTGAAAATATCATCGTGCAAAAAGAAAAGCCCATAATAATCCCCAATGATATTTTAAAAAACTATCTAACCGATGCTGAAATTGCAGCTTTTAACAATGGTGGGGCTGGTATATTTAGTGTAACTGTTTATGCTGAAAAACCAAAGGGTATAACAATAATGGATCAATCAACTAATCAAGCAAAAGCAACTGTTTGTGTACCTGGTGGTGGTTGCTGTTAAACTATAATTTGTTATGTCATTTACTAAACAACTACCTGTATTATTTCCAAGGCTGCAAACTTTCTTTGATGACGCCAAGCAAAATTTTAATCAAATTCCTGCGGAGCGTAAAGCAGTATTAACCGAAATAAGCGAATATATATCGCAAAAGAAAAAGTTATCAAAAGACATTGAGCTCACTTTTATCTGTACGCACAATTCTAGGAGAAGTCATATTTCACAAATCATGGCACAAGCAGCAGCTGTATATTATGATGTAGGAAATATTTATTGTTTTTCTGGTGGTACCGAAGTGACAGCTTTTAATATCAATGCGGTAAATGCATTAAGAAATATTGGTTTTGAAATAATAGCTACCAATCAGTCGGCTAATCCTGTTTATGAAATACGATACGGCTCATTAACCCCTAAACTAATTGCTTTCTCAAAAGTGTATACCAGTTTACCCAATCCTCAAAAAGACTATGGGGCTGTTTTAACTTGTTCACAAGCAGATGATTCTT
>CALRUG020000124.1:0-9563 GCA_943371295.1 Synechococcus sp. UW140
AAAACTAAAACAAGTTTAGGTAAAACACCAGAACGATATGGCTTGACCAAATCTAGACATGAATCAATGTCTAGCCAAAAGTGGATGGCAGCAGGTTTGAAGGAAGATGGAAGCAAACCTCTTTGGGTGGAACTTGCAGAAAACAAGACATTTAAGCGGGCATTAGAGAATATAATTTTACCACTGCTTGAATTTTCGATTGGTGGAGAATTAGTCGCACTTAAATTGACTTCACAAGCGGCTAAAACTACAACACTTGCAGTGGTTGATGACGCCATGATTCAAGCCGCTAAGGGGGGAGTAACATCATTAGAAAAAGCCAGTGGTTCATATTTATTAGAATTCCAAAGTGGCAAGTTCTATGCAGGTAAGGGTTTAGAATCCCGAATGATGCAATCAGTAAATCGAATTGAAACTAACTTTGGCGATAAACTTCTAAATAAAACTTTCTATCCTGCAGCTAATTCCAAAGCAGCTTTCATTAATGAACATAATTTAATGATGCAGTTTGGTGGACCTAAAAGTTTTGATAAACTTTCTCCCACTTACAATTTAATTTTTTCACCAGGTAAAAAGTTAGGAGGATTTTAGTATGGGACCAGAAATAATAGACGGATTCAAATTTCAAAAAGGCACTGATGGCTCAAGTAAGTTAATTATTGAATCATCAAAATTAGAGGCTTGTATAAAATATATTTTGGATAGCAAAGCCAAAGTAATTACGATTAATTGTTTTCAAGGTTACGATTTGTCTAATATTGACTTTTTAAACAGGGTTTCAAATGTTTTAGAAGGACTACATTTACCTGAAACAAAATTCAATAATCAAATTGTAAATAGCCTTCATAATTTAAAATTCTTGGGATTTGCAGATAATAAAAAGGATGTTATTGACCTTTCAAATTTCCCAAAACTTGAAAGTTTGGCTTGCGATTATTCTCCAAGATTAAAAGGTTTAGAATTTTGTAAAAACTTAAATGATTTGACTTTAACGGGTTACAAATCAAAAAGCAAAGATTTATCAGAATTACCAATCTTTACTGACCTTCAAGAATTATTACTGTTTAAGACAGGTATTACAACCTTGCAGGGCATTGAGCGTTTTAGCAATCTTAAGAAACTTGAAATGTTTAGTGCTTCAAAATTAGAAACGATAGCAACTTTACAGACTTTATCAAATAGTCTTGAAGAAATACAACTTGTACAATGCAAAAAAATAATTGACTTTGAAGTTTTAGGGAAAATTCAATCACTCAAAAAAATAGTACTCTCTGAATCGGGAGAAATTAAAAGCCTTGCCTTTGTAAAGGAGTTGACCCGACTTGAATTTATAAGCTTTTGGGGAACGAATGTTTTAGATGGGAATATTAAATACTGTGAGGGTATAAACTATGTTGGCTTTGATAATAAAAAGCATTACACCCACAAATCAGGACAGTTTAAGAAGTAACAAAAAAGCCATTCACAGGGCTTTTTACATAGCATTAGTTTTAACGGACTTAATACAGTGGTCATCAGTTGTAAGTAAGCATTCTTTTTCTTTTTCGGGCAGTTGGTAACTACTATACATTGCCAGGGGCAGATCCTGCTAAACTTGGAATCAGCCTTGAAGGATGTATAAAAGTTACTTCAATTTTAAATGAGGACACGAAATTCTTGCAAAGTACTACATCTGATATAAAAGACACTTGGACAGTGCCGGGCAAGACTTTTAATGCAAAAGGAGGTGAAGTCCAACTCTTTCAAACCAAAGTAAACGCAACACCTATCAAAGAATAAAACAATGATTGAATTTAGTAAAATAGGTGCCGGGGAATTGCAAATTATTGCAGACTACTTGTTGCAGAACAAAGGCAACGTTGAACAGGTTATATCTGACTTTGGCGTCATAGAAAAAGATAACGGGTATGGGACTCTTTTTTTACACCCTAAAAATCCATTGTTTAAAGTTATTTCGTTACATATTATAGATGGGCAAATATCATCAGTTGGAATTGGTGGACCGCAGTTAGGTTTATCTTTAAAAGACTTAGTTTTTGCTTATAAAAAAAATACTGAGGGGTATGTGCCATATGACAGCGAACACATTTATGTGTTTTATACATCAGGCGACTTTAAGTACACAATAAAGATTACTTCTAAGGATAAGCTTTTGGAAAACGGAGAAATTATTAATGATATTCCCATCAACCGTTTAGTAATTACTTTGAAATAGAACAACAAAGCCGCTGAGCAATCAGCGGCTTTGTTGCTTAAGAGGCATGAGCTTTTTTAACTTTAAAATCCCTCAATGCCATATCAATTATGTTCAGCATGAAATTTTTGTTATTATCTGGCAGCTAGATGTGCTACCGCCGGTTTGGGTATGAAAGCGTAGCATTTGATTTTACAGTGGATGGTGTTAGAACAGATGTCAAAAGAATAGAAGGTCTCGGAAGAAATGCTGTAAGTGATGTTGCAAAAGGAGTAGAACAAGCGGGTCCTGGTGGACAAGTTATTGTTGTGAGACCCTCTAACTCAAAGTTTACTTTAGAGCAATACCAAAATTCTCTGATAAATAATTTTAAACCTAAACAGCCAGATGTTAGTATAAAAGTTGTTAATGAAAGTTCATTACCAAAAGTTGGAGGAAAATAAGTATGGAATTGAAATATTTAACTGTTGGAATAAACGGATTTGATATTAAAGCTGCCGAGGATGCACTAATGGAATTAGGTGTATCTGATTATATTGATAAGATTAGGGAAATGTTCGGAGTTAATATTGGGATTGAAGACTTGCGAGAAGATTATCAAGCAATGACGAAATTTTTGGCAGAAAATAAGTTGAAGGATGAAAATCCGTTCTTTAATGAATTTGATATTAATCCTTATGGTTTACAAATTAGTTTTAATGTGCTACCAGCTTTTAAATATTTAGATATTTTAGAACCAATGGTTTTTGTTTTTGGACAACGCATATCATCAATATTAAAAACAGAATGTATCGTTATGTTTGAGAATATGCGAGTACCCGCAGGATTATTCAAAGAAGGTGTTCTTATAGAAAATTTTGAAAATTATAATTTGGGGTTTTTTAAAAATCGTTCATCGAAACCTAATCAGTTTGAGCGTAGTTAATAATGAGGTAAGAAATAAACTTAAGCCGTTGGTAAAAGAACCAGCGGCTTTTTTTATACAAGAGGCAAAAGCCTGTTTAGTTTTTACATCTCTTATAAAACCTCAGTTACAATTTCTGCTCTTGAACTACAATAATCATTGGCAGTTTTATTTTTTCAATCAACTCTATTTCTTCAGTCTCAAGATGGTGATGTGTCCACCTTGATTCCTCGATTTTAATAATGGGTAGTTTAACATAAATCACCCCTAAATGCGATATCGGAAACACAATTACAACATTGCAATAAAAAGTGGAACTTTAACTTAAAAATGAAAAATAATGAAATTCTAGTTGTTCCGCATTTTCAACAATTCATTACAGATAGCTACAAAGGAAAAAGATTAAAACCGAATGGCAACAAGATTAAATCTCAAACCATAGATAATTACTACTATCCACTTCAATATTTAAAGGAATACGAATTAAAATATGACGTAATTCTACGAATAAAAATGCTTACTGGTAATAATAAAAAACAGATTTTATTGGAGAGGAATTATTGGAAACGGTTTTTTCAACTCTTTAATCAATTTTTATATACTACAAAAAATTGCCATGATAATTATGTAGGAAACATTACGAAAATGCTTAAAACATATTTTAACTATTTAAAGAAAGAAAAATTATATCCGATTGGAGATTTTTATAACCAATTTCCTATAAGTAAAGAAGATATTCCGATCATTACATTATTACCTGAGCAACTTTATTTTTTAATTCACGATAAAAAATTTGAAGATTCACTACCATTTCATCTTGTGCAAACAAAAGATAAATTTGTATTTGGATGCACAGTAGCACTAAGATATTCTGATATTGATGCCCTGAAATTTACCGATGTAGATTGCATGAATAATACTTTTTATTTATCTACAAAAGCAATAAAAACAGATATCTCAATGCGAATAAAATTGCCCGATTATTTAGTAGATATCATAAACATGAATAAACAAAAGGCAAGTCGAAGGAAAACTATATTTCCTTCCTTGTCTAATTCTCGATTTAGCATTAACCTTAAACAACTTTGTGAATTAGCGGGGTGGACCAAAGAAATAGGAAAAATAAGAAATAAACGAGGGTGCAAGCATGAAATAAAAAATAGTACAAATGGCAAAGGTCAACGCTTTTGTGATTTAGTTTCATCACATACGATGCGCCGAACTGCCATTACAACTATGCTGATGCTTGGTATGCCAGAACATGTTGTAAAACGTATATCCGGTCATACTGCCGATAGTAAAGTATTCTACAGATACGTAAATTTAGTTCAGTCCTATCTAGATACTGAAATTGATAAAGTTTATTTACAAATGGGGGCTAAATGATAAAGAAGTACCTAAGTGAGCTAAAAAACAAACGTATTACTATGCTGTAGTCACTTTGCTTGCACGCCTAGCTTATTAAGTAGCCCACAGCAAGTCAAAAAAGTACTTAGCACATCGATTCCAAAACCATTTGCTAGGGTTAGTGTGGTATCGGGCAGAATATGCATGAACTAGTTAACATCAAAATTATTAAAAACTATATCTGCTATCGAAAAAATAAAACATGTATCTGCGTTCTCACAACAAACAGAATGCACAAATTCAGAAACCCCTGACTTAATAACTTGAGTATTGCCAACCTCATTACCATCTATTAATAGTTTATTACTATCCAAACCTTTGTGAGAGATGTAATGGTTTCTGCCATTATAATCAAATGAAATTCCTCTAAATTTTCCTTTAAAACGAACAATTTCATTAGTATTGAAAATTAGTCGATG
Source organism: Synechococcus sp. UW140 (assembly GCA_943371295.1). Lineage (GTDB taxonomy): Bacteria > Bacteroidota > Bacteroidia > Chitinophagales > Chitinophagaceae > Sediminibacterium. The sequence continues at coordinate 4,925 of CALRUG020000124.1, forward strand.
ATTAAACCCTATCGATAAGAATAAAGAACATTTATATTTTGCAAACTCTTCATCTCTTTGATTAAAAAAAATAAATTGTTCTGAACCAAAAAAATGGCTAATATTTTTAGCTCTGATAACTAAATTTTCAAGATTATCACACACTATGTAATCTGTATGCTGTCTATAAACTGTAAAGCAAACCATAAATTATTAGTAATTAAAACCTAACTTAAATTTGTAATCTATACCAAGAATTATTTTTATCGCCCCACCAATTTCTATTCCAAAGAATGGTTTTTCTTTTTTTGTACTAACTCCTAATTTAGCCTTGTATGTTAGTGGGTTACTAAATGGGTCGAAAAGCTTATCTAAATTTGTATTACCCCTAGATTGATTGAATGCATAAGCACCCCAGTCGTGGCTTCCTTCTCCTTCCATTTGGGGTCCATGATATCCATTGTAATATGCAGAATTGTAATCATATTTTAGTCCTACGCCGATTTTATCTTTCCCCAATTTAGCAACTTTTACTTCAAGTACTGCATAGTTATGTACTCGTTGGTCTGCTTTTTTCAAATTGATATCCCACTCGCCATTGTCATATCCTGCTGAAAATTTGCCCAATTCATATACTTGAAAACCTAACCCTATTTTACCAAATTTTCTTTTTACCTCTGCTTGAACCCCAACATCTACATTTCCTTCAAGCTTAGCAACGCTACTAATATTCCAATTATATACCACTCTCGATCCAACAATTGCATCATTTGGGTTTCTATCTCGGTCTTCTTTCATCTCCTCGTCTGTCTTCCGTTGAATAACCCTCCATTCGCCTTTATGTTCCCCTTTTTTAGCCTTTGATACTTTACCGCCACCGTGTGTTATTTTATAAAGGAATGCACCGAATTTCGTTTTAAAATCGCCATATGGATCTAGAAAAACATTTGGATTGTTTCCATTTACCAAGTAAGAACTTTCCCAAGTCAATTTTAAAGGATCAATGTTCCATCTTCGCCCAATACGGCTATCATACTGCCAATATTCAGCACTGTAACTATTCTCATTAATTTCAGGAGAAAGTTCTTGTGTATTAAACCCATATCGGTACAAATTACTGCTGTAATTTCTACCCGGCATGGTCATGCCAAAAGAATACCACTAATAAGCGTAATTGGCAACTGACTTACAATTGCAATGCTCAAAGAACTTTCTAATTTTAGATTACCTAAGATAGTAGTTTTTATTTTTCAATTTCAAAATAAATGTATTTCATGCTGGGGTCATTAAGATTATACACTCGGCATATTAAGTATCTCCCAGAAAGTCAAAAGACTAAGAACATCAACCGCTAAACAGTTGTTGAGTGGACAGGAAACAAGGTGAAAAAACTACAAGGATCTTGGAATTACCTTGATGGTTCTATAAATAGTATCCCTTTTAATAACAGCCATTGTAGTTGAATTTTTTAGCTCCCCAGCAATACCAATTTTATGTACAATAGAATCTTTGAACTTCCAATTGAATGATGCTAAATAATTATTGATGGGCAGTGAATCGATAATGCTAATAACATTACTTTTTGAATCGAAAAGAGCAATCTCAATTCGGGTAGAATACCCCCTAAATGCGACCGTTTTTATCTTAATTTCAAAATCGCTGTCAATTGATATTGAGTCTAGTGGTTGGTTATTAATTAGATCTCCTGAAAAAACATATCCATTTTCACTAATTTTCTGACCCAAAGAATCAAACTTGATTGCATAATATGGATAGCCGTTACTCATAAAATTAATAAGCTTAAACTGACCATTTTCAAATAACCACTTATTAACTAAAGGGCTTCCATCAAAATAAAAAGACTCCATTTCTTTTTTCCCATTTTTACCAAAAAAAATAGCCTCGCCATTAGCTATGTCATCGATGTACATTATCTTCTGTTCTACTTTACCATTAAAGTCATAAGAAATATGCCAACCGTTTTTTAATGATTTTTTATACTCAATTTCCTCTTGTAAGATACCAAGTTTCGAATAATACTGCCCTTTACCTTCAAGTATAGTATCCCCATTGACAATTTTGAATGGCAAAATCGCATAGCCTCCGTTATTTAATAATATTTTCTTTACACCGATTTGATTTCTACAACTAAAAAAAATGGCGAAGAAAAAAACAGTCATATAAACTTTCATATACTAATAAATTGCTTGTATTTGTTTTAATGTTTTTGGAGGCGGGGGAGTTGCTTTGCTTTTTGGGTTGCTTCTTTTAAAACGAGCCCAAGAACTATCAGCTGTTGATTTTAATCCACTCCAAGACTCTATTTTTCCATTAGAATTTGGAGCATGTGGGTACATGATTGTTGAAGGGTCAAATTGCTCCGATCTATTTTCCTTTATTGGTGATTGTATAGGAGATATTTTTTTCTCATTTAGCAGGTTATTTAATTTATCAAAAAAATCTGTTACTTCTTGACCTTTAACCCAAGATGTAACTGTCTTATTTACTATCTTATAATCCTCTTGAATACTTTTGGAACTAAGCTGAGAATGTAGACTTGAAGTAAGTTCAAAAAATTTCCCTAAATCTAATGATTCACTCCCATCAGAAGCCTTGGGAAGCTTATTTTGCCAGCCCTCATCTTTTATACCACCTCCATAAATATGAAATCCATATTTAATTGAAGCACTTTCATCTTTACCCAAAGACCAATCAGAAAATACAGAGTATTGCCACCATGTGGTTGTAGAGTAAGCTCCTACAGATTCTTTATAAGAATTTTTATCTGGATTCGCCTCATCAATAATAATATTGGTATACACATCTGCTTTTTCATATTGCACAGTCTTATTCCATGCATTTGTAGCACTTATAGTAACCTTATATTTAAAATAATTGGCCGTCGTTTTCCTCAATTCAATTACTTTACCGCTTTTTGTATGAATAGTTATAGTTTCATATTTATCCCTTCCATCTATGTCTTTAAAAAATATAGGGCTATTGCTTACAAAATTATAGTGTGATTCACCAGGGTATTTGGCCTGCAAAGGGTCTAAACTTAACCATCTTCCTAGCCTTGTATCATAGATTCGGTTCTCATATGCAACACTGTTTCCTTCCCCCTTTACCTCACTATCATTCTCCTTACCATTAAACCCATAACGGTACAAATTACTGCTGTAATTTCTGCCCGGCATGGTCATGCCAAAAGGATACAGCTAACTTTGGTAATTAGAAGCACATTACTCAAAGAACTTTTTAATTTATCTATTGTCTAAGGTAGTAGTTTATATTTTTGAATTTCAAAATTGACATGATTGGAGATACTATATTAAATCATTCGATAGTTTATTATGAAAATGATAAGTATATTAATGTATAGATTACCCATTTGTCAAAACTTTGACTTCATTGCTTAATAACAATCCTGTTACTTTTTTTTCTTCTAATTTTAATTTCAATTTTTCAGAAATAAATAAACCACCTAAACGTGTATGAAAAAAATCTAAAGTTTTATCAAAATGCTTTTGTAATGCTAAAGTCTTTACTTTGGCTATTCCTTTAAAAACTTTCATCTCTTTTTCATCTTTAAATTTATGTTCAATTTTAGGGATATTACCAAAACCCCCGGAAATAAATAGTGAATTTTCAAAATCAATTACGTTCCAATCTTGAAGTACGGAATAGAATAACCGGTAGTTGGGATTTAAATTTTCGGCTGATGAATCATATATTAATGCTTCATACGTTTTAAATCTTTGTATATTAAACGATTTTAACAATTCAAGTGTATTATTGTCAATCAAAAAGTGACAATTATTAAGATACGGGGTAAAACTCATCAAGTTTGTTTCCTTTGCTGATTTCAACTTTTTGAAATTGAATTTGTAATCAAAATCTGGATATATTTGATTGATAGATAATTCTCCGCCAATAAAAAGTGATTCAATTTCAGCATATATTTTTTTATCGTAACTTTTTTTATCTAATTCTACTTGAAATACTCCATTTTTCACTCCAATAACTTTTGGATTCCAATCTAATCTTATATTATAAAACATATTTAAAATTTAAAATATTTATTTAAATTACTACCTGAACGATATGCATCCCCAATCATAAGCCTCATATTGTGCTGTAAATTTTGCATTGAGTTTAAGTTCAAATTTCCAGATTGCTTAAGTAGATTCATTTCATTCATAATGAAATTATTATATGCGGGGTGATTCCCATGAAACGGTGTTGGCAACTTTTTAAGATTAAACATGTCATTCTGTTTCCAACCCATTGCATTTAAATCCGTTTTGAATGTTTTATATACTTGATTTGGAATTATATGATGCTTATGAAAAACCGTAGTACTCGACTTAGCGGCTTGAATCATGGCGTCATCAACTACAGCAAGTGTTGTAGTTTTAGCCGCTTGTGAAGTCAATTTAAGTGCGAATAGTTCTCCACCAATTGAAAATTCAAGTAGTGGTAAAATTAAATTCTCAGATGCCCGCTTAAAGGTCTTGTTTTCTGCAAGTTCCACCCAAAGAGGTTTGCTTCCATCTTCCTTCAAACCTGCTGCCATCCACTTTTGGCTAGACATTGATTCATGTCTAGATTTGGTCAAGCCATATCGTTCTGGTGTTTTACCTAAACTTGTTTTAGTTTT
>CALRUG020000125.1:0-9510 GCA_943371295.1 Synechococcus sp. UW140
CTCCATTTCCATTTTACCTGCTGCACCAATGAATAAAATTTCAGCAGTAGGCACTTTGCTTTTTAAAGCATTGGCAATAGCAATAGCAGGAAAAATATGACCGCCTGTTCCACCACCTGCTATGATAAATCTTTTAGGCATTGGGGCGAATATTTTGCTGTGAAGAAAAAGGATTTGCTGTGGCGGCCGCCGGAGCCAAATTACCAACGCCTGCAGCATTCGCGTCCGCGGCCGCAACAGGATTCACGCCCGTTTCCAAAGGCGCTTTCCCTTCTAACTGCTCTACGTTGCGTGCAACACTTAACACAATACCAATAGCCGCACAAGTAAATAAGAAGGAAGAACCGCCCATACTTACCAAAGGAAGCGTTACCCCAGTAACTGGTACGAGGTTTACATTCACCGCCATATTTGCAACGGCTTGAATTACTAATGTAAAACTAAGCCCGAGTGCCAAGAAAGCACCAAATGCATAGGGGCATCTTCGGAAAATACTGATGCACCTAAATAAGAACACCAGATATATAAATATCATAAACGCACCACCCAAGAGTCCATATTCCTCTATGATGATGGAATAAATAAAGTCGTTATAAGCTTGAGGTAAAAAATTTCTTTGTTGACTATTTCCAGGACCTAAGCCAATCAACATGCCACCATTCGAAATAGCAATTTTAGCTTGCTGAACTTGGTAAGGCACTTCATTGTCTTTGGCATACATAAAATCTTGTACGCGCTTCACCCAAGTACCAAAGCGACCCACCGATTTCATTTTCTCGGCAACAATTGGCTTAGCAATGTCTTCGGTCTTTTTACCATCATAGGTTAACACAGCAACCGAAACAATGAATGCAACTGGAATCATTGCAATCACAATAGTGAGAAAGATATGCTTAAAGCTTACTCTTCCAATAAACATCAACAAAAGAGAAGTGGCTCCCGTAAGTAAAGCATTCGATAAGTTAGCGGGCATGATCAACCCACAAATAATCAGCACCGGAGTTAAAACAGGAAGAAACCCTTTTTTAAAGTCTTTGATATTTTCCTGTTTTTTACTCAATATTTTAGAGATATACATAAACAGGGCCAGCTTAGCAAAGTCACTGGTTTGTATAGTTAAGTTGATGATGGGTAATTTAATCCATCTACTCCCCTCATTAATTTTTGCACCAAAAAACAAAGTATATAACAGTAAAGGAATCGAAATCAAGAACAAGAATGTAGCCACTTTAGAAAATACGGTATAGTTCACCCGATGCAAGAAGTACATGATGATTAACCCTAAAATGGTAAAAGACATTTGTTTGAACAAATAGATATTGGTATTGCCCTTGTACATTTTATAAGCCAATGATCCAGTAGCACTGTATACAACCAAAATAGAAATCAACGACAATACCACTACAATACCCCATATATATTTATCTCCCCTTGTTCGGGTGAGGAGTTGCTTGCGCACACCATCTACCGAGGGTATTTGAGAAAATAGGGTATCTTTTATTTCAGACATTATAATTCCTTAACGGCTTCTTTAAACTGGGTTCCTCTGTCTTCGTAATTTTTGAATAAATCGAAGCTGGCACATGCTGGGCTAAGCAATACCACATCATCTTTGGTGGCCGCTCTAAATGCAGCGTTCACCGCTTTTTTAGCACTATCCGTTTCAATAATCATGGGCACGATATCTTTAAATGCCGCAATGATTTTGCTATTGTCTGTTCCCATACAAACAATGGCTTTCACTTTTTCTTTTATCAAGTCGGTAATTAAAGAGTAGTCATTCCCTTTGTCTACCCCACCCAAGATTAGCACAGTAGGCTTGTTCATACTCTCTAAAGCATACCAAGTACTGTTTACATTGGTGGCTTTACTGTCGTTAATAAATTCAACGCCACGAACCATCGCAATAAATTCCATGCGGTGTTCAAGACTATGAAAGTTCTTCACCGCATCTCGAATTTTTTCCTTTCGAATGCCAATGGTAGATGCTGCAATACCCGCTGCCATGGTGTTGTAATTGTTGTGTTTCCCTTTCAGGGCAAAATCGTAGATACTCATGCTTACTCTTTCTTCTTGGATGCGCAGCATCATCTGGTCGCCCTTGATGTAGCCGCCTTTTTTTACTTCTTGTTTCATAGAGAATGGTAGTGGGTTAGTATGGATAGTTAGTAATGGGAATTTTTGCATGATCGTTTCGTCGTCTAAACAATAGATGAAATAATCATCCATGGTTTGGTTTTCGATGATCCTGAATTTGCTATTGATATAGTTCTCAAATTTGTACTCGTATCTGTCTAAATGATCTTCTGTAATATTCAAGAGAATACTCACATTCGGTCTAAATGTTTTGATATCATCTAGTTGAAAAGAACTCACTTCAATAATGTACAAGGGCTTTGGATCTTCTGCTACTTGGCGTGCAAATGAATAACCAATATTTCCCACCATCGCACAATCCAGTTCAGCTGTTTTACAGATATGATACATCAAAGCAGTAGTAGTACTTTTTCCATTGCTTCCTGTAATGGCAACAATAGTGCTATCCCCCTTGTACCTATAGGCGAATTCAATTTCACTGATCACCGGAATTCCTTTTGCACGAATGGCTTTTACCATTTCATTTTTTTCTGGAATACCCGGACTCTTTACAACTTCATCTGCTGCTAAAATTCTTTCTACGCTATGACCGCCTTCTTCAAACTCAATACCATTAGCAGCTAGCTCTGCTTTATAAATATCTTTTAGCTTACCACCGTCGGATAAGAATACGGGATGGCCCTTGTGCTTTGCCAGCACTGCAGCGCCTACACCGCTTTCGCCTCCTCCTAATATGATGATATTACTACTCACTTCTTATCTAATTTTTAATGATACCACACTCATTACTACAAGCATGATGGTGATGATCCAAAATCTTACTGCAATCTTACTTTCGTGAAACCCTTTTTTCTGATAGTGATGGTGCAAGGGACTCATTAAGAAAACCCTTCTACCTTCTCCGTATTTTTTCTTTGTATACTTGAAGTATCCAACTTGAATCATCACACTTAAATTTTCAACCAAGAACACGCCACAAAAAATGGGAATCAACCATTCTTTGCGCACAATGATTGCCAAAGAAGCAATGATTCCACCTAGGGCAAGGCTTCCGGTATCGCCCATGAAAACCTGTGCAGGAAAAGCATTGTACCAAAGAAACCCAATACATGCTCCTACAAATGCGCCCACAAAAATGGTCAGCTCTCCCAGGTTAGGGATGTACATAATATTTAAATAGTCTGCAAATACATAGTTAGAACTTACATAAATAAATACCAGCAAACCCGCACCAATAATGGCACTTACACCAGCAGCCAAACCATCTAATCCATCTGTAAGGTTGGCACCATTACTCACTGCAGTAATGATTAATGTCACAATAAGGATATAAACAATCCATGTATATTTTTCTGCACCATCGCCCATCCAACTGATCAACTTACTATAGTTGAACTCATGGTTCTTCACAAAAGGAATGGTGGTGATGGGCGTTTTTACTTTTACAAACTTTCTTTCAATTCCATTCATTTGACGAACAATAACGGTAGAGTCTTTTGCAAAACGATCTCCTTCTTGTAACACAGATATTTTTCTATCCGATCCAATGATTTCACGCTCAACTGTAACAGCATTGCTGAAGTAGAGCGTAGTACCAATGATGATACCCAATCCTACTTGACCAATGATTTTTGAAATACCAGCTAATCCATCAGAATCTTTTTTCTTGTATTTTTCGCCTTTTTGTTGTGCAGCTTTTCTCGCACGAATTTTAAATAAGTCGTCTAAGAAACCAATCACACCCAACCATACCGTACACAAAATCATCAAGCGCACATATACTTTATCTAGATTCGCAAACAACAAAGTGGGAATCAAAATGCTTAACAAGATGATGATACCACCCATTGTAGGAGTGCCCTTCTTTTGTTCTTGACCCGCTAAGCCCAAGTCTCTTACCGATTCACCTATTTGTTTTTTCTGTAAAAACAAAATGATGCGCTTTCCGTAAACCGTTGCAATTACAAGGCTCAAAACAATAGCCATGGCAATCCTAAAAGTCAAGAACTGAAATAGTCCTGCTCCAGGGATATCGAAGGTTTGTTTTAGCCAGTTAAATAATTGGTATAACATACGCTTGGTTTAAGGGGTAACTATGTTAAATGCGTTTTGTAAAATTTGTTTATCGTCAAAAGGATATTTCACTCCGTTGATGTCTTGGTATTTTTCATGGCCCTTGCCCGCCACTAGAATAATATCTTCAGGCTTAGCAATTTTCACTGCTTCTTCTATTGCTACTTTTCTATCAACAATGGTGATGTATTTTCTCTTAGCCGAACTAGATAAACCTGTTTCCATATCGCGTAATATGGCTTCTGGGTCTTCTGTTCTAGGATTATCGCTGGTTAAAATCACCCGATCGCTCAAATCGCAAGCAGCTTGCGCCATGATAGGACGTTTGGTTTTGTCTCTATCGCCACCGCAACCCACCACAGTAATAATTTGCTCATAACCCTTGCGCAATTTTTTAATAGTAGCCAATACATTTTCTAATGCATCAGGCGTATGCGCGTAGTCTACAATACCAATAACTTGATTGGCACTGATGATATAATCGAAGCGACCTTCAGCACCAGTAAGCATACTGAGTGCAGTCAACACTTCTTGACTTTCTTTGCCCAAACAAATGGCTGCACCGTAAACAGCCAATAAGTTGTATGCATTAAAAGTTCCAATTAGGCGAAAATGCACTTCCTGGTCGTTAATGGTCATCACTAAGCCGGTCAATGCATTTTCTAATATTTTTCCCTTGAAAGCAGCCATGGTTTTAAGGCTGTACAAGTATTTGGTAGCAACTGTATTTTGTAACATTACTTCACCACGCTTATCATCTGCATTAGAAATAGCAAAAGCAGTAGCAGGTAAATCATCAAAGAATTTTTTCTTTACACGAATGTATTCGTCAAATGTTTTGTGATAGTCTAAATGATCGTGGGTAATATTACTGAACAACGCACCCGCAAATTGCAAACCAGTAATACGATGCTGGTGAATGGCATGACTACTGCATTCCATGAATACATAAGAACAACCTTCGTTCACCATTTGCTGTAACAAAGCATTTAAGCTGATGGCATCGGGTGTTGTATGTGTTGCAGGAATAATGGCATCATCAATTTGATTTTGAACCGTACTAATAAGTCCACACTTATACCCCAGTTGACGAAACAACTTAAATAATAAAGTGGCAATGGTTGTTTTGCCATTGGTGCCTGTAACTCCTACTAATTTTATTTGGGTAGAAGGATGATTGTACAACTCAACAGCCATGCGAGCTGCAGCTTCTTGCGTATTGGCAACTTTTATATAAGTGATGCCTGCTACTAAATCAGTAGGCATTGTTTCACAAATAATAGCAACTGCACCCAATTCAATGGCTTTACCAATAAAAGCATGACCATCTGCTTGCACACCATTAATGGCAATGAATGCGGTACCCAACTTCACTTTTCTTGAATCAATTTCAATAGCATCAATACTCAATTCAAGCGAACCTGCAACCTGCAGTGGCTTTAGTTGAACGAGTAATTGCTGAAGTGTTTTCATGTTAGGTATACTAGTTTAAGTTTAATTGAATCAATTGACCTTTTGCAATGGGTTGACCAGGAAGTATGGATTGATCTAATACCCTACCTCTTCCTTTTATCTGCACCATCAATCCCATTTCTTCGCAGAGGTATAAGGCATCTTTCAAACCCAAGCCTTTTAATGGAGGCATGGCATTTTTATTCACAGGCATTTTCTGCATCACCGCAGCAGCGCTATTTTTATTTAAACTGGTCCACTCATCTGCCCTACCAGTTGAATCGGAAATTTTCAATTGTAATTTCTCCGACAAATAAGCTAGGTCTGCCTTGTAACCATTGTACTTGAAATAAGTACTGTCTTTTTTATTGGTACCAGCAATCAAGGTTTTATTGGTCTTTATATAAGTACCGTACAAGCGATCGGCAATCTCTTTGAATACCGGACCTGCAACAGAAGCACCATAAAAATTAGCAGCGAAAGGTTTGTTCTTAATGACTACTACACAAGTGTATTGTGGATTGTCTGCAGGAAAATAACCAGCAAAAGAACTCTGGTAAATTTTATTGGCATAACCTCTATTCCCATCTGCTACCAATGCAGTTCCTGTTTTACCTGCTACTTTATAAGGTGTTCCTGCAAATAATGACTTTGCAGTTCCAGCAATACAAACACCTTCTAAACTGGCTTTCAACATGGCCAATGTTGCAGGGCTACAAATTTGTGTATCTAAAATCGTAGGAGGAATATCTTTTAATAAAACCCCTTCTTCTTTAATACTGCTCACCAAATAAGGACGCATCATGGTACCGTTATTCGCAATGGCATTGTATAACATAGCAGTATGTAAGGGGCTAATGGCTAAGTTGTATCCAAAGCTCATCCAAGGAATGGTAGTAGGGCCGTATAACTTAGAACCAGGACGATGAATCACTGGCTTGCGCTCTCCAACTAAATCAATGCCAGTGATGGTATCCATCCGCATTTTACGCAAGTGCTTTAAATATTGTTGTGGATTATTCGCATAATGAGTTACCGCCATTTTAGCCATGGCTACATTAGAACTCAATTCAAATGCTTGCTTAACCGTTACAATATTTTCTGCATGTCTTTCAGAATCGTACACTGTTTGACCTGCAATACGCCAAACTCCATTTTCTAAATTGAGGGTTTGATTTAAGTTTACTTTTTTGTCTTCTAACAAAGCCATTAAAGTAGCCAACTTAAAAGTAGAACCTGGCTCACTTGGTGTGATGGCATAATTTAAATTTTCCCAGTAAGTTCCATTGGCCATTCTTCCCAAATTCGCAATAGCTTTTACTTTTCCTGTTTTGGTTTCTAACACAATGGCACAACCATTTTCTGCTTCATTCTGCACCATCATTTTCATCAACGCCGCTTCAGCAATATCTTGAATGAACACATCAATGGTGCTCACTATGTCTTTTCCGGTTTCAGGTTCAATAAGGTAAGTGTCATCCACGGGTACTCCAATCCCACCGGCAATAGAACGTACCGTTTGTTTACCATTACGTCCTTTTAAAATAGCATCATAGGTTTTTTCTAAACCCACTTTATTCGAATCACGAGCCAAGCCAATTGTTCTGAAAGCCAGCATCTGATAGGGATTCAGGCGAATGGTTCTTTCATTGGCAATCATGCCGCTTTTATAACGACCCAATTTGAATAAAGGAAAATTGCGCAAAGAATCATACTGGGTAAAGCTGATTTTTTTCTTGAGGGGAAAGTAACCGTCTTGTGCTTTATAGGCCTGTTGCAATACGCGCTTGTATTCAACAGGACTCATGTCTTTAAATAATTGCGCTAAATGAAAACTGAGTGAATCAATATTTTCTCTAAAACGCAATCCATTTTTTTCTCTCAAACCAGCAACCCTAAAATCAATAAAAATATCAAACTGTGGAATAGAAGTACTGAGCATTTGCCCATCTTCGGAATAGATCGTACCGCGCTCTGCTTCAATTTCATCAATGCGTTGGTGTAAGCTATCGCTCATGCTTCTCCACTTGGCGCCTTCCACTTGTTGAATATAAACCGCCTTACCAAAAATGGCTATGCAAGCAATCACCATCAGTATATAACTGAGGTAGACTCTCCATAATATGTCGCGTTTTACTTCCATTATTGTTTAATGCGCTCTGGCATGTCTTTACTTATTTTTAAACCCATTGGTGCAACCAACTGAACAATTTGCGATTCCTCTGTTTTATACATCAACTCACTTTTGAGTGTTTTGTATTTGAACTGCAACTCTTTTAATTCGTTGTTGATGGCGTTTATACGGCGTATGGTTTTATCGGCCATATGACCGTTCGCTATATACAGTACTGCTAAAACAGAAAGGAAAAGGAAGAAACCAATATTCTTCACAATCCACTCATAGTTGAGCAACCCCCTTAAAGGGTTCTTGGGATTTGTTTTGTTTTCGGGCACGGTATATATTTTAAACGCGCGCTGCTACACGTAGCTTAGCGCTTCTACTTCTTGTATTTCTCTTCAATTCAACTTCACCAGCCGTAATCGGCTTCTTATTCACTAGTTTAAACACTTCCACTTTTTCTACAGAAACAAATGGATTGTCTACGACTTCATCAAAACTTCCTTGTTTAAAAAAGTTCTTTACCATTCTATCTTCAATAGAATGAAAAGTGATGATAGCCGCTATGCCACCGGGTTTTAACACATCGGGCAATTGCTGCAACATTTCTTTCAGGGCACCCATTTCGTCGTTCACTTCCATTCTCAATGCCTGAAAAACTTGTGCTAAATATTTATTTGGATTTCCTTTTACAACGGAGCTGATCATTGCTTTAAACTGATCAATAGTAGCAAAGGGCAAGCGCGTTCTTTGCTGAACAATATGCGCAGCCAATGTTTTTGCATTGGTTACTTCACCGTACTGTTCAAACATTTTGTGCAACTGCAATTCACTGAAGTTTTTGATGATATCAGCAGCAGTAACACTTTGCCTTCTATCCATTCGCATATCCATTGGACCTTCAAAACGAATGGAGAAGCCACGATCACCTTCATTAAACTGATGAGAGCTCACACCTAAGTCGGCCAAGACTCCATCTACTTGCATGATTCCATGCAAGCGAAGAAAGCGATGCAAATGGCGAAAGTTTTGCGGAACAAATAAAAGCCTGGGTTCATTTTGAATATTCTGTTGAGCATCTGCATCCTGATCAAAAGCCACCAACTTACCGTTGGGGCCTAATTTATCTAGAATGCCTTTGCTATGCCCACCTCCACCAAACGTGCAGTCTACATAAACCCCGTCGGGTTTAATAGACAAAGCATCAATGGTTTCATGGAACAGAACAGGAACATGATAATCGCTAGCAGGTAAGTTTTCCATGCTGGTTATTTATCTTGTTTTTTATCTGCTTCCTGCATTACTTCTTGCGCAAGGCTACTAAAAGCCTCCGAAGAGAAATCCTCAAAGAGCTGTTTGTACTTGGCTGCATCCCAAATTTCAAAACGGTCCATCGCGGCAGCAAGTACAATATCTTTAGAAAGGCCAGCGAATTCCTTTAATGAAGCAGGCAACAACATTCTACCCGCTCCATCCAATTCAATCTCGGTAGCACCACCTAAAAACTGACGTCTGAATTGACGTACTTTTGGATCAAAATCATTTAATTGACTAATCTTGGCAATAATCAATTCCCAACTTTTCATTGGATACAGCGTGAGACATTTTTCGAAGCCACGGCCCAGAATAAAGCGACTCTCTCCTTCAGGCAACTGTTTTCTCAGTCCGCCCGGAAGAAGGAAGCGCCCTTTGGCGTCTACCGTTGCTTCATATTCTCCGTGAAATCCGATCATAAGTGAATAAATATTTCCAAGATTACCACTTGTTGA
>CALRUG020000126.1:0-9507 GCA_943371295.1 Synechococcus sp. UW140
TGCCGTAGCTACTGGTTTAATGACAACGACTTTAGAATAACGATAGTTACCATCTTTAGTATAGGTTTTGATTCTATAATAAGTAGTTTGTTGCATAGACCTATCCTCAAATTGATATTGCAATACACTTTGTTGAATTGATTTACTTCCAATTAAAACAAATCTATTATCATCAATACTTCTTTCAACTTCAAATTTTTCAATAAATGCTATTTCATTTGATTGCCACTTTAATTGAACTGTATTACCAAACAACTGTGCCGTAAAGCTTTCGTTATTGATAGGCAATATATTAATCTCAGGTGGACCAATAAAGAAGGAACTAAAAGAAGGAACACTAATCTGTAAGAAATAAATATCAGGTGTAACTTCTCCAAATCTTTGTACTAAATAATACCCACCACCAAAAGAGATAAACGTATTACAATTGACACCACTAAGCTTGTGAATTCGTAAATCATTCAGACTTCGGATTGGATACGAACTACTTGCAGATGCATAAATAAGTGAATCTAATTCTGCTTTTGCAAAATACAACATCACATCTACCGGATTGGTAGGTTGTATGGTTGGGGTAATTTCATAATTACGATCTAGATAACTTAAACCACTTACCGTACGTACTCCTGAAGTATGTGTATGATAATACGCATTAATCAATCCCATACCTGAACCTCCGGGTGCATCTAATACAGACGCAATAATTTTACCTTCATCCGTAAGATGTAGCCATACGCCACTATTATTACTCGTTACCGGACCATTTGCAGTTCGGCAACTGGTAACAGCCGTTGCATTATTCGCTAACACAGGCGAAGGACCGCCCCATACACATAAATTAAAGTTTCTGCCAAGTCCTTCGGCAGGTGCAGTAAATGGCGGTGTTGCAGGATTAAAACTCAATACCATCCTGATATAATATTGCTGGCCCACGGTTAAACCGGTTAATTGTAATGATCCGCCACCGGTATTTATTGTTCCATCTGCTCCACCAACAAAACTAAGTGCACTTGTTAATGCATTATTATACACTTTAACCAAATAGTTATAATTATTATTTGTAATGGCAATATTTGCGTTACTGTTGGCTGCGGTGAATTTAAACCATACATCAGATACTTGTGTATATCCCACAGGATGTGCAGCCAACGCAGGTGATGCACTTAGGGATGAAAGTGAAGAAGAATATTCAAAAGCGGTACACATTATCTCTTGCTGTAATTGATTTGCCGTAGCCGGTTCATCATTTAAAGCAGATGCCGCTCTTATACTAATCTGAAAACCAAATGGAACACTATTGATACTAAAATCAGTAATCAGTACATAGTAGGTTTGGCCTACAGTTAATCCTGTTATCAAACCACCTTCCATAGTGATACTCTCAAAACAGGTCATTTGTGTAAGACTTCCACAAGCACCGGAAAATATTTTAGCTTGTCCCATTACTGTACCATCGCCCAAAGCAGCCACACAACCTAATTTCAAAAACTGGCTGGTTGCATTCGCTACAAAACTGAACCAAACACCCCTTGAACCAGTTGTTCCACCAATACAATCACCTTCATCGGCAGGAGCATTTAATGTAAGGCTATTCAACAAAGTGCCCGACACGGTTGCAGTATAAGGTATTAATGCAGTAGCAGTAGCACAAGTAACATTTGTAGGATTAGCAGGCAATGCAACTATACTTATCTTATACGATACTTGCACTGAAGGATCATTACTGTAAATACGAATGTAATGATAGGGGGCAGCATTTAATGAAATAGGTGTTGCATCAGAAAATGAACTGATATCTCCACAGCTTTCATACGTTAAACTTCCGCAACTCAAAGACGGACTACTGTAGATGGCATATTTCAATCCGGTGAAACCTGACATTGGAAAATATTCTTTTTCGTCAATCTGCAAGTAGTAGTTATTGATACTTGCCCCAGGTGTATTAACAGCATACCATACATCTGCTACATTAGTTGTTGCACAAGCACCACCTATTGGATTTGTACTTTGTGTGGCATTCAAATTAGTAGAACGAATTCTGCCTACATACGGACTATTGCAAACACCATAATTTTGTATCGGCAAAACTATCGCTCCACTACATTCATCATTAATTGGACTTAACGGCCCACTTGTACTCAAATTAAAGGTTACTGTTTCGCAACCATTTGTTTTCATCACTCTTAACAAGTAATTATTACCAGGTGTTGTAGTAGCGGTTAATGTATTTCCACAAGCATTTTCCAACGCTATACTTGACATACAACCTGGCGTAAATAAGGTTAAACTCATGGCATTGCTACCGGTAGTCATCACATTAGAAAGTGCAATAGTTGTAGATGATTTAGTAGCAGTAAAATTGTACCATACATCGCCACCTTCATTAGTTCCTGCACAACTAAAACCAAAAGTTCCGGCTTGTTGAAATGCGCCAGCAGTAGTTTGACCTGTAAGGGCAGGTAAATCTAAACTAGTATTGATTGGTAAAGTTGTTGGTGTATTACAATTATCATTTGTAGGCGGTGCAACTGTACACAATACACTTAGCGAAAAAGTATTAATAAAAGTACCGGTGTAACCAATAACCCTAAGCTTATAATTTACGCCATTGGTAACAGCAGTTGTTAACTGCGTAGTATTCTCACAAATGATTCTTGTTGTTGCATCGGTATTCCATAGTTCTAGGCTAGGCGATTGAACGCCGCTAACATCTAAGAATACTCGTAGATGATTCGAGGTAGCGGTAAAATTATACCACACATCTCTGTTGTCTGAACCACTTACACAAGTTGCTTGCGGACTTGGTGTAGCGCCATTAGTAGAACCTGAAATGGTGCCCGTTGGCGTAAAGCAGTTGCCTGTTGCCGGTGTTATAGTAACAGCACCTGCAACATTATCATTGGCAGGCGGCACAAAATGGGTAACACAAATATTATAATCGGCAAACCTAGAATAAGCTGAAAGTATAGTGGAAATTCTAATATAATATTCTTGCCCAATGGTTAAATTAGGTGATTCTAAACTGCTTGTATTTCCGCTATTAGCAATGGCAGCATAACCGGCACAACCACCTTGCCCTAATTCTATATTCACATTAGCGGTTGCAGAGCCTGTAATGTTAGGATAACCGATACCCGGCGCCCAATTCAAATTGGTAACATCAATAAAATGTTTGGTGGCTGATGCGGTAAACTTGTACCATACATCATTAATAGCACTTGTAACTCCAAGTGGTGGTGTGCTAGTTGTTGCGCCGATATTATGTCCCAGCGATGGGCTAGTGCAAGTATTTGGCAAACTTGTTAAAGTGGCAGCACCGGCACATTCATTATTGACAGGTGTAGCACCCGAAATTGATTTAATACCAATTTCAAATCTTGCCCTTTCGGCAGAACTATTTCCATCAGTCCATACTTGAATATACCAAGTACCTACTCCTAAAGAAAACTGATTGTAAATGCCAGTATTGGTTCCGGAATAACGGGTACTCAATGAACCATTCCACAAATTCATATTCAAATAATTGGGAACACTTGGTGTGAATACAACATTCCGTAACGCAATAGAAATATTATTATCAGCAGTACCAGTTACTTCAAACTTGTACCAAACATCATCATAAATAAAACTTGGATTAGAAGCTACTGTACTTCTTGTAGCAGCAACTGTAGTACCACTTGCTGCACCGGCATAGTAAACAGGTGTTATACTAAGATTAACTGCGCCGGCTGGGTCGTCATTTGCAGGCTGACCGTAAACAACAAAACACAAAAAGATAGATGCAAGCAGTAGTAAATTACTTTTCATAGCAATGACATTTTGGTAGTAAAAACAATAAGTGATGAATCAATAATGCCAATGCTGAAAAATATAGCCCATCAAATATAATCATAATAGCATTAGCGTCAAATGATTAAGCCAACTTTTTATGTGATTGCTAAACAATATATAGGCTGCTCCTTTTATTGCATTGTTCTGATACAATAATCACAATATCAGGCAGCAATTAGTGTAATTAATTACTCTTTATACCTGTTAGCACACCGTTAAATGACTAAGTTAACGCAGCCATATTAACTAGAGTTTGTATTTTCACAAACTTGCCAAGGCGGTTTATTGAAAACAACAATTGGCGGGAGTTGTTATTAGCGTATTTGTTATGAAGAAATTAGTCTTTTGCTTATGTACGATTTGCTGTTTTTTAACGGCTAATGCCAACCATATTAAAGGTGGATGGATTTATTACGAATATCTAGGGCCGGGATTGTTAGACCAAACTGCTTTACGGTATCGCATTACCGTTAAAGTGTACCGTGATTGTGGTGCACAAAGCTCAGACCCCTCTAATCCGCAAAATGATGCAGCGATACCCATCACTATATTCAATGGTGGCTCTAGTCAAATTACGCTCAATACCAATGCCCCAAGAACAAGAATTTATCGGCTCGAAAAAGGATTTCCTAATCCTTGCATGACCAATCCACCGCAGGTATGTTATGTAATTTTAGAATACATAACAACGGTTGAATTACCACAAAATGTGAATGGCTATACATTAAGTTTTCAACGTTGTTGCCGCATCGGCGGAATTGCCAATATTCAATCCCCATCTAATAACTATGGCAATACCTATTCTACTACTATTCCGGGAACCATTAATACTATCAACTTTGCACAAAATAATTCACCACAATATGCAGAAAAAGATACTGCTATCATCTGCTTTAATTCGCCATTTACACTAGACTATAGCGCAACCGATGCAGATGGCGATTCATTAGTGTATAGTTTATGCCCGGCTTTAGCAGGCGGAAGTAATCAAGGCAATGGGGCGGCACCCAACCCGGCTGCTCCACCACCTTACCCGGCCGTTCCGTATAGTGGTAGCTTTTCCTCAGTAGACCCATTTGGTACAGGTATGGTCATTAACGGACAAACAGGTATCATTTCTGGAACTGCACCTTCTCAAACCGGCGAATATGTAGTTTCGGTTTGTGTAGAAGAATTTAGACAAGGTATTTCGATTGGTACTACCAGAAAAGAATTACACATCATTGTTGGAAACTGTGCATTAACAGCAGCCACATTGCAACCTACTTATACCAATTGCCAAAACTTTACACTCAGTTTTCAAAATGAATCTCAATCATCAAATATCATTGCCTATGCTTGGGATTTTGGGGTACCAAATATTACAACCGATGTGTCTACTTCTCCTACCCCAAGCTACACTTATCCTGATACTGGTCGTTTTATATTGAAATTAAAAGTATTGAGTGCCGCAGGCTGTCAAGATTCAACTACTGCTATTGTCAACGTTTATCCAACGTTTAACCCCGGTATAGGTGTTGTAGGTAGTTGTTTTCAATCGCCATTTCAATTTACCGATGCTTCTACCAGCACATACGGTTTAATCAATTTTTGGAGTTGGAGTTTTGGCGATGGTAATACATCGAGCATCCAAAATCCACAACATACTTATACAACACCGGGCAATTACACCGTTCGGTTAATTGCTGCGAATAATAAAGGATGTAGAGATACACTAGACCGACAAGTAATTGCTAGAGATGTGCCTTTACTAACCCTTCCATTTAAAGACACCTTGATTTGTAGTATTGATACATTGCCACTGATAGCTTTAGGCTCAGGTAATTTTAGTTGGACTCCCAATTACAACATCAGCAATACTACGATTAGCAATCCTTTCGTATTTCCTCAAGACACCACCAAATACATAGTAACACTTAATGAAAATGGTTGCGTTAGCAGAGATACCATTACAGTAAATGTGTTAGACTTTATTACGGTTAGGGCTAGTGCCGATACCGGTATCTGCTTAACAGATAATATCACCATCAATACCGTTAGCGATGCATTAAGTTATCAATGGACACCGGCTATTGGGCTAGATGATGCCACAAAAAAGCAACCAATTGCTACACCATTAACCACCACAACCTATTACGTTACTGCCAATTTGGGAAAATGTCAAGACCGAGATTCCATCCGAATCGCCGTTACACCTTATCCGCAAGCCAATGCCGGACCCGATGCAACGATTTGCTATGGCAGTCGATCACCCATCAATGCAACCTTTGTGGGCAGTGTATTTAATTGGTCACCAAGAAACACTTTATTAAATCCCAATACCTTAAACCCTGTTGCCGGCCCACCTGTAACTACCACTTATGTGTTATCGGCTTTTGATACGCTTGGCTGCCCAAAACCATTTAGAGATTCTATAACCATTACCGTTATACCGCCGGTTAATGCTTTTGCAGGAAGAGATACCTTAATTGTAGCGGGTCAACCGCTTCAATTACAAGCTTCAGGCGGCGATAGTTATGCTTGGAGCCCAACTACCGGACTATCAGATCCTAATATTGCGAACCCTGTTGCAACCCTTTCAGCCAATATCGACTCTATTGTATATCTGGTAAGAGTAAGTACTGCCGATGGCTGTTTTGCCACTGATGACATTAAAGTAAGGGTTTTTAAAACCGGGCCGGAAATTTTTGTTCCCACCGCTTTTACCCCTAACGGAGATTTCAAAAACGATGTACTGAAAGCCATCCCTGTAGGACTAAAGCAGTTTAACTACTTTAGAATTTATAACCGCTGGGGCCAAATGGTTTTTAGCACCGGCGATGCAACCAAAGGTTGGGATGGTACACTTGCTGGTAAAACCCAAGGCAGCGGCACATTTGTGTACACCGCCGAAGGCATTGATTACTTAGGCAACAGATTGTTTAGAAAAGGAACGGTGGTATTAATTCGATAACGGCTCAATGAGAAAAATTATTCTTTCGCTTCTACTATTCATGGTAGCGTTTGCTTGCCATGCCAGTCATATTTTGGGTGGAGAACTAGGCTATGAATTTGTTCGCAAATACAATACATCCCCCGCTAGTTATGTCTATAAAATAAAATTGAAATTATATCGAGATTGTAATTCTAATCAAGACATCAATAATCCACTCGTAAAAATTTTCAATCGACAAACCGGGGTTCAGATTACTACTATCACATTAACACAGCCGCCAACTGTTATTACTTTACCGCCAACAACCACGGCAAGTTGTGTTATTACACCTCCTGCCACCTGTTACCAACTCTACACTTTTGAAGGTGAGATAGAATTGATGGAAAGTAGTGTTGGCTATACCCTATCACATGCTACTTGTTGTCGTTCGGCAGACATCACCAATATTGTAACACCTAATATTGAAAAATCAACTTACACAGTTGATATTCCGCCACATATTGTGGGCAGTACAGAGTTTAATAGTACCCCTAACAGTACAGATAGCGTTAAGGTGATTTGCAAAGATTTTCCGGTTAATTTCAAATTTAATTTTTCAGACCCCGATGGCGACTCGTTGAGTTATGCTTTTTGCAATGCTTTAGGCTA
Source organism: Synechococcus sp. UW140 (assembly GCA_943371295.1). Lineage (GTDB taxonomy): Bacteria > Bacteroidota > Bacteroidia > Chitinophagales > Chitinophagaceae > Sediminibacterium. The sequence goes on from CALRUG020000126.1 coordinate 7,415, forward strand.
TAATGGTAATTCTATCATCACTTATGTTCCGCCTTTTCCATCGGTAAATTATGCCATGGGTTATTCGGGTGGCAACCCTGTAGGTGGAAATCCACCGCAATTAACCATCAATCCCGGCACCGGGGTAATATCCGGTACCATAACCAAACAAGGAAGTTTTGTAGTAATGGTTTGTGTGAATGAATGGAGAAATGGTGTACAAATCAACACCCTTAGAAAAGAATTTCAGTTTAGAGTTGATAGTTGTAATATCACTAATTTGATTCAACCGGTTTTTCAAAATTGTAATAATCTTACCATTACAGTCAATCATCCAAATGACCCTAATTTAATATACAAATGGGATTTTGGTGATGCTACTGTTTCAACAGATACTTCAACCTTAGCGTATCCAACTTATACCTACAATCGACCGGATAGTTATAATGTAAAAATGATTGTTCAACGTGGCTTAAACTGTGTTGACAGTGCCATCATGAAAGCTAGAATGTTTCCAGGCTATAGTGCACAAATTAGTTCCCCATTAGACCCAAGATGCAGCAATAACTTATTACTATTTAGAGACAGCAGTATTGCAGCCTATGGAAATATTAGTGCTTGGAAATGGTCGATTGCTTTTCCGGCAACCGCACCACTTGTAAATGTGGCAATACAAAATCAATTCGAATATAATTTTTCGTGGCCAACGGGCAATAACAATTTATCAGAAAACGCATTAATAAAACTCATATCTACATCTACTGTTGGTTGTGTTGACAGTACGCAAAAAACAATCTCTATTAACCGAGGTCCGGCACTAGATGCAGGACCAAATCAAATTATTTGTGTTGGCGATAGTATAACATTAACAGCCACAAGTGATGGCAACATATTTACTTGGACTCCTTCAACCGGGTTGAATAATCCTACTATTTTACAGCCAACCGCAAAACCAACTATCAATACATTATACCGTGTTGAAACCAGCAATAATGGCTGTGTAACAAAAGATTCTGTTTGGGTAAACGTAGGCAATAGAACTACGGCATTTGCCGGCGCAGATGTAGTTAAATGTTTTGATGATAGTGTGCAATTGAATGCTACGGGAGGTCAATTGTTTACTTGGACACCCAATGATTGGCTTACCCAAATCAATATTGCTAACCCCATATCATTTGCCAAAGCAACGAGGAATTATGTCGTTGCTGTTATTGATACGAATGGCTGTAGAACACCGGCCTATGATACAGTAACTGTAAGGGTTGTACCAAAAATTGATGTTTTTGCAGGAAGAGATACGTTTGTAAAAAAAGGTATTCCAGTACAAATTAGAGCTAGTGGTGCACAACAGTACCATTGGGAACCGGCAGGTTTATTTAGCGATCCAAATGTGGCAGCACCATACATACCTGTTTTAAATAATGCAACACAATTTGTGGTTCGTGGTTATACCCCCGAAGGTTGTGAAGACTATGATAGTGTTTGGGTAAGAATTTTAGAATCAGATCCTGATTTATTTGTGCCCAATGCTTTCTCTCCCAATGGAGATGGAAGAAACGATGTATTTAAACCAATAGGCATTGGTGCCGATTATGTAGAATTATTTGTTATTTATAACCGTTGGGGCCAACAAGTATATTACAGTAATAAATACGGCGAAGGTTGGGATGGCACTATGAATGGCAAAGAACAACCTGTGGGTACGTATGTATGGATACTCAAAGGAAGAGATTATACAGGTCGTAAAATTGAAAAGCGAGGAACGGTCTTGTTGCTTAGATAATTACTACATGATATACTTACTCAATATCGGAATCTTTTGAAACTCCTTGCGTTCTACTTTTACAATGAACAACAGAAACAGTAGCACCATCATCAACCCAATAATTGTAGTGAACCATAATTTATCCCACAACATGGCAAGGCCACTATAAGCAAAAAATAATAATACAACAATCACTATGTATGCTATCAGCTTTTTAGTAGCATAAGGAATGCGGTAATGTTGTTGCCCAAGTTTATAACTCACTACCATCATAAATGCATAACATACCAATGTAGCCCAAGCACTGCCAGTATAGCCAAATAAAGGAATCCACCAAATATTGAGCAAA
>CALRUG020000127.1:0-9460 GCA_943371295.1 Synechococcus sp. UW140
AAATGCTGCGTCTCCTTTGTAATTCGTTCCTGTTAAACTAGAACGAATTTGATCGGGATAGCTCTGTGTTCTATTACGCATAATAGCAGTAGGCACTGTCAAGAATAGATTTAGTTTAGAAAACATATAAGTAATGCCTGGCTCTACAGTAAGTATTTCACCTGGTCTTCTAAATCCTTCATTCCCTCCAATTAAATCTTTTGCAGGTATGCATTCAAATCTTAAGCCGCCTGAAAAAGTCCAATTACGAACTTGGTAATTTAGTCCTCCTTTTATTAAATATTGATCGGGCACACTCATTACATCTGTTGTATATAATACTGCAGTTGCACTAGGTGTTCCGCCTCTTGCAGTTGACACTCCATTTTGTTCTCGTGGATTAACTAGATAATAAAAATTTCCGTAAGCACTTAAGCGTTTTCCAAAACGCTGATAGGCGTTCAATTCTAAGGTAACCCCTGTACCTCCATCACCCAATTGAATGGATTGATCTACTGGCCCAATTACAGTTCCTGTTGCGGTTGTAAATCGATCGGTATATCGGTAATCGCCTGTTGGAAGCTTTACTCCCAAACCTACTTGTGCGTTAAACTTTGGCATTTTGGTAGGATCTTTTAACCAGGTATACGCGGCTATTCTAATATCTCCAATACCAAATGAAGAAGTAGTGAATCTACCTCTATTGGCATGCTCATATAAAGAAGAGCGATCGTTTGCTATAACAGGTATATAAATAGCTGCACTCCATTTTTTATTGATGGTTTTAGTTAATCCAATGTCCATACTCAATGTATGGTTAATTACTTCAGTTCCTAATGCAACTCGTTGTTTTTGTTCTTCGGTACCTACATAATGTTTGTAAGATTTAAAATATCGGGTATTAATATTTAGTGTATATCCCGCTGTATCTGCATGCATTAAATGCCCGGTAATGCTGCAACTTGATCCGCCGGCACCTCTAATGGCAACGCAGCCTTGAGCAACTGCTTGTGTGTTGTAAACAACGCACAAGAGTGCCATTAATAATATATTTTTCATGTATGATTTCTGTTAAGAAATAAATAAATGATGACTACTTTTTCATTTTTAGTTTGGTTGCAATATGCTTACCAACTTTTTGTCCTATATCGGTACTAATGATACAGGAATTGTGAAAATGTAAACCACCGTAGAATCTGGCCCAATTGTTTTCGTCAGCAGCGTGCCGGAAAGATTTGAAACTTCTATTTGCAATACCAAATTCTAATTCTGTTGAATCTGTATAAGCAAAATTATCTCCATATACACTGGTCAATGCTTCTGCTGCTGCAGAAGAAATAGTGGAATGTCCGCATGTATATTCTGGAAATGCTGGTGTTTGCAAATAAGGTCTCCAATTAATATCTATGTATTGGTTTATTACTGTTTCCGGTCGTACTGTATTGTATTTGTACTTAACATACCAGCATTGTATAAATGCATCAAATAATGCGATAGCTGTTTTAGTAGTAGCGTAAATAGTTTCTGCGTAATCACTTTTTGCTTGCTTTGCAGCAATTCCCACAACACTCATCCAATGTCCGGGAGGCGAGAACTTTTTACTACCAAACATTACATGCCCTGTTACATTCATCTTGAACGGATTATCGTCCCAGAATTCTGCAATATGTTTTTGTTCAGGCGTTAAACTATCAATAGCATTTTTGATGGCAATTACTTCTTGATAATATTTACTATTCTTGTCTTTGATGTTAAATGTTGGAGGTGGAGCTGGTTCATAAATACTAGCGCTGTCTATCACCATGGTTCTTATTTCCATCCAATGTGGTTCTGCAGCAGAAGCATACATGGGCGGTGTTGGAACCCATCTTCCTGGTTCTTTGGTAACAGTATACTTTTCGGCCCCTCGGGTTTCTAAATAATTGTCTTTTTTACTCCATCGAATGATTGCTGCACTTACACTATCTGCCAATAGTCTAGATGCTTTCTCTACCTTAGAAGGACGTCCTTTTTCTCTTGCCAGTTTCATAATACTATCTGTATACACCTGCATACTCCCTTCTGGAAAAGTAACAGATTCACCCACTTTAGCATAAGCCAATAATGCAGCCAATTCCCAATCAGTATCTTCTGTTGAAGCAGGTAGTTTTAGTTGAGGGAGACCATTTAATTGGCCTCCTAATGATTGGTATTGATTTACATTACTTGCCGCCATTACCTCGTATGCGGCAATTGCCGCATACGCATAATTGCGTGATGCAACCATTGGTGGAAAATTGTTTCCCATCACTACCGTATTCAATTCATGAACCGTTTTACTAAATAAAATAGGGTCGTGCAAAAAAGATTTATACTCTGTATTATTGTTGCAAGAAATCAAGGCTATAATAAAAAAGCCAAGCACCGCCAAGCGCTTTAACATAAACTACAATTAAAAAATAAATAAAAGAATGCTTAATATGCCAGCATTAGGCTTGGGGCGGACGCTCTAAAAATGAAGTATAATCAGCTAAAGCAATCATTGGGTTACTCAATTGAAAGGCTTTAGGAATGTCTCCATCACGAAACTGCCAGGTAAAGCAATGGTCACCTGTAAAGTCTGACAATGAGAACTTAAGAACTGTATGCTGATTGGTTGATTGTTCGTTATTTGAATTGGTATTAAAATTAGCAGCTAAGCTTAAAAATTGATCTCGAGCATTGCGAATACTAATCTTATCTATATTAGGCAAACAAAGTAATTCTAGGGAATCCTTAAAAAACCGACGCTTCACAAAATGGTAGGTAACCCCATTCATTTCAACATCTCCAGTTGCGCTTTCATAAGCTTCAGCATTGGGTCCATAAGGAGTACTTGCCGCAATTTTGATATGAATTAAATTAGCTTCATCATACTGCTCATCAAATATGCTTGTTTGAAAATCGCGGTCTGATTGGGTCTCTAAATAGCTCAACAATAAATTGTATCCACCCCAACTAAAGAGCAATAAACAAAGGGATAATATGGTAGCAACTCTTTTCAACTCCCTAAAAATACTTTAATTTTTTACATTTTAAATAATTTATTTTTGTAGTATAATTAAGCCAATAACACAATTAGCATAATGAAAAAAGGATTGTATTTACTAGTTCCAGTACTGTTTTTTGTGATTATCTCGTATATGTTGCCCAATCAAAAAGCAACTACCGAAACCGTTTCTGTTCCAATGCCCGTTGATGCAATTACTCGGGTGTTGACCAATTCCCAAGAATGGACAAAATGGTTCCCCGGCACAAAAAAGAATGATTCTACCTTTTTATATTATGAAGCACCCATTACTGTTCATAAAGTATTAATGAATGGTTTTAAAGCAACAATGATTAACAAGGATATGGATATCAGCCTTGACTTTTCATTTATTGCAGGTAAAGATGCCAAAACCGATTTCACCCTGAATACGGTAATGAAACTTTCCCTCAATCCAATTTTACGATTTAAACAATTTCTCTCTTTAAATGCTGCAGAAGACGATAGTAAAAGATTACTTTACCAAATCCAAGATTATTTTTCAGATGTTTCAAAAGTGTATGGCTACCCTATTGAAATGCAAAAAGTACCCAATTCTTCTTATGTTTCTACTAAACAAACCTATGACCATGAACCTACCACCGATGAAATTTATGCACTTATAGACGAAGTGAACGATTTTATTGCTGGGGTTGAAGTAAAGATTGTGAACTACCCTATATTAAATGTTTTTAAAGAAGATTCTTCCACTTATACTGCCATGGTTGCAGTTGCAACAGAAAGAGATATTCCTTCCAATGGTAAATTTATGCTCAAAAATATGATGCTGGGGAATATTGTTGTTTGCGAAGTAACTGGTGATAAAACCGTTATTCAAAAATGCAATGAAGCAGTTAGGAATTATGTACAAGATCATCGAAAAACAAGTCCTGCTATTTCTTTTGAAAGATTAATTACCAATAGAAGAACCATCAGAGATAGTACTAAATGGAGAACTACCATCAATTATCCAGTATTTCAATAAGTAGAGGCTGAAGATTAGATCTGTTATTTTAACTGCATTAATACTTGTAGTTTGCTGTTATTTTTAGCTAAAATCCAACATAGATTTTTACCTATCCGAATAGGTGCTGCTTTTCTAACTTCTCCCGTTATCAATAAATTTTTCAAAGCGGATGCCTTGGGTTTTGCATTTTGATTCCATTCCAAAATGGTTCCAAAGTCTGCATCTTGTCTGCCTATCTCAATATTGTTATAACCAAAATTTCCTAAGAGTAAATAAGCATTTCCCATTTTTACTGCATCTTGGTCTTGCGTTTTAGCTTGTTTATTCAAAGGGTGATTAAATTGGATGACTGCCCTATAATTACTTAACTGTGCATTGGAAGGCATTTCAATTGGCTCGTACTTTCCATCCCCTTTATTTATTAAAAGAGTATTCGCAAAATGAGTGGCTTTTAACTGTAGTGATTTATTTAATTTTTCTTTATCGAATAATTGATCCAATGAGGCTTTTGCAAAGTCTTCTGCATAAAGAAATTTCTTTTTTAAAACAGGTAAAGATTTTTCCAATTGAATTTTACTTGCAAAAGGCATTTCTTTCCCATTCAAATAATAGGTAATTACTTGTTCTGCCCTTCCATTATTATCAAAATCATTTACATACATAGTTATCGGTTCAGACTCACTAGCTTTTAATCTGCTATTTAAACCGAAGTTTCCTGCTATGATGTCTAGGTTACCATCCTGATTGATATCTGTTACGGTAACTGATTGCCACCATCCTGTTTGATTCAATAGGATTTGCTTCTCGTACTTATTTCCTTTTTTATTAAATGCGTCAATGGTTCCCCAAGCACTACTCAACAACAAATCTTTATTTCCATCTTTATTTAAGTCTACAAATTGAGCATCAGAAACCATTCCAGGATTCATCAAATCTTTTGAATAAAGACTGGTAACGTCTTTAAACTTTCCTGTTCCATCGTTTTGCAACAAAAAACTTCTAGGCACAACCCCGTATTTCCAGGGCTCTACTTTTCCTGCTATAAATAAATCAATAAAGCCATCTCCATTAATATCGTCTGTTATTACTTTACTTTGGGTGCTAAAAATGGCCGTAAATGCATCTGTCTTTTTAGTTAAGTTTCCCTTACCATCATTCAAATACAACAAAGGCAATAAGTGTATATCTTCTCCATAATACTCATTACCCCCATTCGCAATGATTAAATCTTTTGCTCCGTCTTTATTTACATCGGTCCAAATGGCATCGGTATTTTCCCACATAGAATCTTGCAACAATGCGGGTTGTGGCATTCGTTTAAATTTTCCATTTGTTTGTTGTAGATATACTGCATTGTGAAATGTTTTGGACGCACCCACAAAAACATCTTCTAATCCATCTCCATTAATATCTGCAACAGCAAGCGCAGGTCCTTCTGCCGAATTCATATAAGGAATCAATGGTTCTCTATCAAACTCATTAAATAGATTTTCTGTATGCTGGTAATTTAATTGAGTAGCTGCTGTAATGTCTTCAAAATACCTTTCCTTAGTATCCGCTTGTTCAAAATGATTGACTTCAAACTGGTATTTAGGTAAACCAGACTGATAAACAACTTTTGTTGTTTTCCCAGGTTTAAGTTGTATTCGTTGAAAACTTTGATCTGGCCAAATGAGCAATGCCGAATCTGGTATAATTTGATTGAGTCCTACTAATAGAGGGGCTTGCATACTAGACAGAAATCCATGAACAGGAAACTGTTCATTCGTATACAGTTGGTCTTTCGCATATACAATTAGCTTTGCTCCAACAGCAAACCGATTCTGCTTTGAACCTTCTAAAGCAATACTTGCATAATTCTTTGCAGTGCTATCTTTATTGGTATTATTTTGATAAACCAGTACTGGATCATTAATATTATTAACTACAATATCTAAGTCTCCATCATTATCCAAATCTGCATAAATAGCCCCATTTGAAAAACTATTGGGGTTGCCAGTAATTTTATCACTGATATTACTAAAACTCAAAGAACCATTATTTAGAAAAAATTGATTCGGAATTTTTATTTCAGGAAACTGATTAATCAACGTTAAGTCTTTGCTTTCTAAACTATTGTTCTTTAATTTTTCTTGCAATGCTTCTCCTGAAACAAAATTGATATAATCAATGTCGTTCATTCGCTTGGGTATCCCATTCGATACAAATAAGTCTTTATTTCCATCATTATTAAAATCCATCCATAAAGAAGCCCAACTCCAATCTGTTGCGTGAATTCCGGCATATTGACCTACTTCACTAAATCTACCCTTTCCGCGATTGTACTGTAAATTATTTCTTGCATATTGATGATTGTATCCAAAAGCTAATTTGTTTTGAAAAATATTGTAATCATCTTCCGATAATGATCGTCTGAGCATATAAGACTCATAAGGCAACATATCCATTGAAACAATTTCTGGAAGGGCATCATTGTTTACATCTGCAATATCCACGCCCATAGTAAATTGGCTGGTATGCATCAATTGTGTTCTTCCCTGTTCTTCGAATTGTCCTTTTTGGTTATTGATATATAAATAATCGTTTTCATGAAAATCATTGCCCACATATATATCTGGCCATCCATCTAGGTTGATATCAGATACTGCAACCCCCAAACCATACCCTATTTTAGATCCATTAATACCAACGGTAGTAGTGATATCGGTGAACCTTCCCACACTCAACCCATCTTTATTTAATTGCGTATCGTTGCGATAAAATTTTTGTCCAGCTAAAGAATCAAATGTGTTTTCAAAATTTTTCCTTGGCGCATAATTTCCATCATGATTAACGGAGTGATTCAACAAAAATAAATCTAAGTCTCCGTCTCCATCATAGTCTAAAAATGCAGCTTGTGTACTAAATCCTGAAAAATCCAACCCATATTGTGTAGCTTGATCTTGGTAATGGGGTATTCCTTTTTCATCAATTTTAGTACAAACCAATAATTGATTTTTACCCTTTAAAACTTTATAATTTCCAACCCGACAAATATAAATATCGAGTAACCCATCATTATTAATATCAACAACTGATACCCCTGTGCTCCAAGCAATATCAGTTGGAATTTCAGCAGCTTTGGTAATATCTTCAAACTGCATTTGCCCTTTATTTAAAAAAAGTCGATTGGGTTGTTGATTGGCTGCAAAGAATAAATCAATTTTTCCATCTTTATTAAAATCACCCGACCCTACTCCTGCCCCATTATAGTAATACATATAGGAGAACAGATTAAATGCTGGTGTAGGAGTTAGTGTATTGGTAAAATCTAATCCTGTTTTATCTGAAGTAATAGGTGTAAATACAGATTCACCTACTTGGTTTTTACATGCTGTAAAACCTAAGATAATATTCCCCACTATCAATAATATCAAACCAATTTTCCTCATGTTCACTATTTTTTTACTGCACTTGTTTTACTTAAATACACTGGATATTGGTTGTTCTGTAAAAACAAATAACCCGACTGATTCTTTACTTGCAATGGCAGAATTTGCTTGATTTGTCCATTAATACTGATGCCTGATTGTTGAGGTGTAGCAACAGTAAATCCTCCTTTCCCATTCCCTAATAAAAGATTCCCATAAGAAGCATCGATGCTGCAGAACTGGGGTAATAAATCAAAAAAGTTACCTGCAGCCAAAATATCTTTATGTCCATCTCCATTCATATCATCTACTACCAATGCTTGTATACTAGATAACTGAAGTTGATAGGGCAAAGCTTGGATAGAGAATCCTTTATTATTATCATTGATTGCAATAATTGAATTAGCAGTATTAACGCTTAATACAGTTGCGTCAGACAAATTATTGGGAAACAACTCCTGTATTGTTTTAGGTGCAAAATCTTTGTGTTTTAAATTTTCTTTTTTAAGAGCTGGAAGTTGTTCAGTAATATCTTTCTTTAAAAAGACGGGCATGTCTTTCCCATTAATAGTATGGCTAAATACTTTTTCAATCGTGCCATTTTTATCAAAATCTTTGAGGAATACTTTTACAGGGGCATCTTTATTGGCACGCAAATAAAAATTCTCCCCCAAATTACCTAATACCAAATCTGCATCTCCATCTTTGTCAATGTCTGATGCTACCACTGTTTGCCACCATCCCAATTGATTTTCTAAACCAGTTTTTTGCTCAATGAATTGCTTACCATTAAAACTGTATACATGCGGATACATCCACTCGCCTGTAATAACTAACTCAGGCTCAGTAGTACCCATCACATTCGCATATACCGCATCGGTAATCATTCCCAAATTAGCTAAAAATGGAGCTGCACTTGCGCTTACCTCTTTAAAGTTTCCATTTCCTTCATTGTGATACAAAAAGCTTTTGGGCGCTATTCCATATTGCTGTGGCTCACTTCTACTTCCTATGAAAATATCCAATTTCCCATCTTTATCATAATCAAAAGGAATAGCAACCCCACAATTGGTATGACTAATTAAGAATGCACCAGATTTCAAAGCAAAGGAACCTTTTCCATTATTTAAATAGAGTTGATTTTGATACAAATCAGAATTGGCTGGTGCAGTATTCCCCCCACCCCCTACGAATAAATCTTGGTCTCCGTCTGCATCAGCGTCAAAGAAAAATGCTGCAGTTACATCGTTGAATTTATATTTATCAAAATCTGCAACTGTTTGAAGTTTAAAACCAGTGCTTGTTTGAAAATACAACTGACTTGCCTGTCCATTAGCGCCTCCAATAAATAAATCGGGTAATCCATCTCCATTTAAATCTGTAGATGCTGCTTTCGGTCCCAATTTACTGAGCATGAAAGGAATATTTCTTTCAATATAAAAATCTACTTGATCGTCTTCAGTATGCTTACTTAATTGTAATGAGGTCTCTCTCAATAATGGTTCTGCTAATTTTTCTTTATTGGGGTTAAATGGTTTTGCTGTAGCGGCTTCGTATACAATTTTATGTAACTGATTAACTGCAGGTTTTTGTAGGGTAGTAATTGATTGATTCGGCCATATAATTTGCATAGAATCTGGCGATGACTTTCCCAACCCTATTGTTTGCTTATATTCTACTGAACTTTGAAAACCCTTGCTAGGTATTAATTCTCTTGTAATGATTTGGTTACCTTGGTATACTTTAATGGTACTGCCAATTGCAAAGGGATTGGGATTGCTATAGGTTAAAGAAACCCCAATAAACTGGTCTTTGCTTTGTTCTCTGCTTTTGTTTTTATAAATGGTTGCAGGTTGATTTACATTATTAATGACTAAATCTAAATCGCCATCATTGTCTAAATCTGCATAAGCGGCCCCATTGGAAAAACTAGGTTTATCTAACCCCCAGTTAGTACTTTCATTTGAGAATTTAAGATCCCCCCTATTCTTAAACATACTATTGGGAATAGGTACAGAGGGCATTTTATCAATTACATTGTTCACTTGTTCTTTTTTG
>CALRUG020000128.1:0-9443 GCA_943371295.1 Synechococcus sp. UW140
GTAACTGAAGGGTTCCTTCGTTTACTTTAGGAGCTGGTACATATTTAATGATACCATCCATTAAAGGGAAGATATCTTCTGTTTGTGTTAAGCTATCATTGAACCAACCGTTCTTTCCACTACCATAAAAAGTAGGGAAATTTAATTGCTCTTCTGTTGCATCTAAGTTGAAGAATAATTCAAAAACCGCATCGTGAACCTCGTCTGGTCTACAATTGGGTTTATCTACTTTATTAATCACCACAATAGGATGCAAGTTCAATTGCAATGCTTTCTGCAATACAAAACGAGTTTGAGGCATTGGTCCTTCAAAAGCATCCACCAACAAAATAACCCCATCGGCCATTTTCAATACGCGTTCTACTTCACCACCAAAATCACTGTGGCCCGGAGTATCAATTACATTGATTTTATAACCATTATAAGTAACGGCAGCGTTTTTACTAAAGATGGTGATTCCACGCTCTCTTTCTAAATCGTTGCTGTCCATGATTAACTCACCAGCATCCTGGTTGTCTCTAAATACTTTAGTGGCACCTAAAATTCGGTCTACTAAAGTTGTTTTGCCATGGTCAACGTGTGCGATGATGGCAATGTTTCTTATTTCCATTATTGTGTATTTGACTCAGTATCAATCAATTAGATGATTCATACTGTTTATTTGAGCGGCAAAGGTACAGCTTTAAGGCGGGGCAGCAAGTAAATAAGGGTCATTATTCTGTTAACTATGATGTGGTGGATGCACAATAAACCCTAATTTTATTTGAACGATAGGCCAATGAAATTGATTTTATTGATTGTAATGGTGGTGTTTTACCTCTTTGCGGGGAGCTATCATTTTATCAATCCAAGCTTTTATACCCCATTATTCCCACCCTATCTGGCCAAGTGGGCACCTACATTAAATATTTTGGCTGGCATTGCTGAAATCGTATTAGCCATTGGCTTATGCTTTACAACTACCAGACAATGGGCAGCTTATGGAATCATTGCCATGCTAATTGCCTTTATTCCTGCTCATATATATATGATTCAACTGGGTAACTTTAAAATAGGTAGTTTTCAAATGACCCCAATGATTGGCTGGGTTAGGCTATTGGTTTTACAACCCTTATTAATGGCTTGGGCCTGGTATCTTAAAAATATTTAATTCAAGTTTATGCGCATTTTGAAATGGTTATTGGGTATTGTATTCGTGTTGGGCATCCTTTATTTTGTTGGACCCCATCCATCCACCCCTGTTTATAAGGCAACCCTTCCAACAATTCCAAGCAACCCTGCTGAGTTGGAGGCTTCAATCCTCTTAAACGAAAAAAAGCATAAAACTCGTCCCAACAATGAAGCAAGAATTGTTTGGGCCAACGATAGTGTAAAACAAAAAACACCTTACGCCATTGTTTATTTACATGGCTTTAGTGCTAGTCAAGAAGAGGGCAATCCGGTACATCAAAATATTGCAAAGCAGTTTGGTTGCAATTTGTATTTGGCTCGTTTGTCTGAACACGGCATTGATACCACTGATGCCTTGATTAATATGACGGCAGAAAGTTTATTTGAGTCTGCAAAAGAAGCGTATGCCATTGGCAAACAATTGGGGGAAAAAGTAATTGTAATGGGAACTTCAACTGGCGGTACATTGGCTTTACAATTGGCGGCAATGTATCCAGAAATAGCTGGCTTGGTTTTATATTCTCCCAATATTGCTATAAAAGATCCCAATGCATGGTTATTGAATAATCCATGGGGATTACAGATTGCTCGATTGGTAAAGGGCTCTAACTATATGGGCGTAACCAAAGACAACCCACTATATCAACAATACTGGAATACCAAGTATAGATTAGAAGCAACTGTACAATTAGAAGAACTATTAGAAACTAGCATGACCCAAGAAAATTTTGCTAAAGTGAAGCAACCATTATTGGTTTTGTATTATTATAAAAATGAACAAGAGCAAGACCCTGTAGTTAGTGTGGCTGCAATGAAAGCGATGTTTTTACAAATAAACACTGCTGCAGAAAAGAAAAAAATGATTCCTGTTCCTAATTCAGCAAATCATGTAATGGCATCTCCTATTCAATCAAAAGATATTGTTACGGTACAAAAAGAAACTGCACATTTTTTAGAAAATGTGCTTCAGTTAAAACCGCTCAACAGCATTAACTGATCCTTCACAGACCTACCGTAAAGATTCACTAACTTTAACCCTCAAATTTGCTTGCATATGCCATTGAGTAAAATTGCCGGAATCGGCATGTACGTACCCTCTAATGTAGTTACCAATAATGATTTGACTAAATACATGGAAACCAATGATGAATGGATCCAAGAAAGAACCGGCATCAAGGAACGCAGGTATGCACATAGAACAGAAGAAACCACCACTACCATGGGTGTGGAAGCTGCTAAAATAGCCATAGAAAGAGCAGGTATTACTGCACAGGATATTGACTTCATCATTTTTGCTACCTTATCCCCTGACTATTATTTTCCTGGCTGCGGCGTATTGGTGCAAAGAGCCATGAAAATGAAAGAAATTGGCGCATTAGATGTAAGAAATCAATGCAGTGGATTTGTTTATGCATTAAGTGTGGCCGATCAATTCATTAAAACTGGTATGTATAAGAATATATTGGTGATTGGTAGCGAAAAGCATTCCTTTGGTTTAGATTTTTCAACACGTGGAAGAAATGTTTCAGTCATTTTTGGAGATGGCGCGGGTGCGGTGGTATTGCAACCAACAGAGAAAGAGGGACAAGGAATATTAAGTACGCATTTACATAGTGATGGTGAGTCAGCAGAAATTTTGGCAATGTATAATCCAGGTTCACATGCCAACCATTGGGGTACAAAGGACTACGCTAGTTTTGACGACGCGGAAATTTCTCAAATGTTTATGAGTCATCAAATGATTGACAACGCGCAAAATTTCCCCTATATGGACGGTCCTGCTGTATTTAAAAAAGCAGTGGTGAAGTTTCCTGAAGTGATTATGGAATCATTACATAAAAATGGATACGAATCAACTGATATTAATATGTTGATTCCACACCAGGCCAATTTGCGTATCAGTCAATTTGTGCAACAAAAATTAAAATTACAAGACCACCAGGTTTACAATAATATCATGAACTATGGTAACACAACAGCTGCATCTATTCCGATAGCGCTTTGTGAAGCTTGGGAAAAAGGAATGATCAAAGAAGGAGACTTAGTTTGCTTAGCTGCTTTTGGCAGTGGGTTTACTTGGGCTAGTGCATTAATGAAATGGTAGTAATACCGAGGAGCCAATTCCATGACAAGAAAAATTATTTATTTAATCAACCCGATTTCTGGTACATCAAAAAAAGATAAAATCAGAGAACTGGTTGAAAAAGTAACTACAGCAAAAGGTATTGAATACCGCGTTTTTCATACCAACGCAGCTGGAGATTATGAGTTCTTAAGAGAGCATATTGTAAAAGAACATTTTACCGATGTGGTTATTTTAGGAGGAGATGGCACAGTAAATCAAGTAACAGGTGCATTAAGAAATACGGGCGTTCATTTTGGGATTATACCTGTAGGATCTGGCAATGGTCTTGCACGTGCGGCAGGCATTCCAACCAGCATGAAAGCCGCTATAGAATTAATCTTTAATGGCAATGCTGAAGCGGTTGATGCATTCACAGTAAACGGTTCTTATGCTTGCATGCTGAGTGGGATGGGATTTGATGCACAAGTAGCGCACGACTTTGCTCAAAAATCTTCAAGAGGATTATTTACCTATACACAACAAAGCATCATTCAATTTTTTAAAGCCAACCCATACCAATTTGAAATTGTGTTGGATAACTTTTCTTTTTTCACGGATGCTTTTTTTATCAGCATTGCCAACAGTAATCAATTTGGAAACAATGCCATTATAGCACCACAAGCTAGTTTATCAGATGGATTGCTAGATATTGTAATTGTACAAAAAATGAATAAGGCTAAATTGCCATTTGCTATTTTGAGACAAATGCGTGGCAATAACAAAGTGCAACAATTGGTAGAAGACATGAGCACTAAAAATATTCTCTATTTTCAAACAGCTTCACTAAAAGTGAAGAACCCCAAACTAGCTCCATTGCATATTGATGGGGAACCAAAAGATGCAGTAGAAGAACTACAAGTAGACATTATTCCAAAAGCATTTATGCTTATTAAGCCTCAAGGAAAATAAGGAAAAGAATCCTATACTATTGAATAAGTTTTTTTAACCGTTCAAACTCTTGTTGGTTCAGCGGATTATTAACTGCAGCAGCAATATCTCTTTTTTCAGCTGCAGTTAAGTGAAAGCTTAAACTAGCTGGAGCTTCTTTTTTAGAGGGAATATATTGAAACGAGAAACGATAAAAATCATTCCCATATGCTTTATGTAAATAATCCAATTGATCGTGTTGATAATAGTCTTGAATCTTGAACCAATTGTTTTGCAAAATTAAAAAGGGCTTGGTTAAAAAACCGATCAAAGAATTACTTTCCAATGGTTTATCCCAATCACTTAAGCTTCTATCACGTATTTGAATCAATATTACTTTAGAAGTATTTTCTTTTAGCCAATCTTTAAAAACACTAATAAACCTCAATGCAGATTCTTGACCATAATTGTCTCGAAGGCCGGCATCCATTACATCAATAACAGGGTTAGTAGGCAACCATACATTGGGTAATACATAGGGAAATGTAGCATTCATTCTAAGCGCCGACAATAAGTTGATATCATTGCTTTTTTGATTACGTAGAAAACTATTAAAATCGATTGCGTCCGGATCAAAAGACATAATATTAGTGCTATCCGATACTGGTCGCATTAAGAAACGAACTGGTCTAGATGCAATAATCATTTTTCGGCCATCTCGAGTAATCACTGAATTAAAAAAAACAGAGGGGATGGTGGCTGTTGCCTCAGCTTGTTCATAATCACGAACACTTTTATGCATGATACCGCCTGTATTTTCTTTTAGTTTTTCTTCAAAAGCATATCCCCTGTCTTTTACATACTCAAATCCATTGGTGGTAAATTTTTGTGCAGGACCCAACATATCCCTAGTTAAAAAAGAGGAGAACAATGGACTTAATAAATCTTTAGAAATATTGTTTACATATTCTTTGTCTTGCAAATTAATTGGAAGCCCTTTTATTTTTTCATGGTATAATTCCCTAAAATAAACTGCCCCCAACATTCCACCTGAAGCCCCGTTGATCAGCAAAGTTTTTTTCATGAGTTTCCCTTGCATCAAACTATCTAAATATTGCAGCGTATTCATGGTAAATGTGGCACTTCTAGTTCCACCACCGCTGGTGTTAATGATGTATAGGATGGGTTTTTCTTGGCCCTGCTTTTGTTTCCAATTATTTAAAATTTTTAAGAATGCAGATTTATCTTTTTCTACTGAATCTTTAGTAGCCAATTGTTGAATAGATTCTCGGGTATAAGCTGGTCTTCCCGATCCCTTTGCATAATCTAATCCGTATGCTTTATTTCTGGGATCAATAATTTCATATTGGTATAAAATATTGGCTATTAAATAAGCTGCGATTACCGCAACAAACGTATAAGAGCGTAAGAATAATGTGAGTGCCCCCGATGCAGCAATTAAAATGGCAAAAAGCAATGTTATACTAGATGCTGCAGGCAATTGAAACAATTTGGTATCTGAACTAAACCCAACCAAGATTAAAAAAACAAATGCAATCATGATGGCAATGATGGCAGCAAAATGATGCCGATTAAATACCGCTTCTAAAAATTCCGGATTATAATGTTTTACATTTCTAGGCTTACGCAACTTAAATGCGGCACTGAAAAACCAATCAACTCTTAAGTCTTGTTTTAAATCAGGTTCTTTGTGTTTGTCTGGAATTAAATCATATTGTTTATTGGCATTGGTGATGGTCACAGAAATGGTTCTATAGATGGTTTTATCTGCACCAAAAAAATACAGAAATGCAAAAGCTATAGATAGTATGAATCCGCCAATATAACCCAATGCAAGTCCTATAAAATCGGAGAATGCAAACAATTCCTGATTGATGGTATATTGGTATGCTTGAACTAAATAAAAAATTAAAAATGCAAATGGGATGATGGCATTATTAATACAATATTTTAAAAAGGGTTGTGCTGTTGTGGCCAAAAATTGGATACGTCCACTGTGCAAGATGAATGTAGTAATATTCCAACTCATCATAAATACGCCCGAAGTAACTCCAACAATGGCTGTACTTAAGGGACTTATTTTCCCAAGATATTCTGGTGCAAGAAATAAGGAATAAGCCCCAAAGGTTTTCATAAAACTTCCGCCCACTGTAGCAAATAGTATATACCAAAAAAATAAAAAGATTTGGTACCTGCGAAAATGCAGTAAGAACAACTGAATGGGGAATGAATACCAAAAGCCTATTAGATATCGCTTCATTTAATCAAACAGCCCCACAATAATGGTTTTTGTGTTGCTATTTAAATTTAGCAAATTTTAGGCCGAACTAAAAATAAAATGGTTACCAAAGAAAGTAATAATAACATTCCTGTTAGTTGATGCAACTGTGCCATCCACTCAAAGTTTCCCCATACACCCGGAACAATGGTACTACTTGTTAAAACAGAAGCAATACCTAGAACTACTTGCAACAATGTCAATATTAATGGAAACTTAGCTGCACGTTGTAAACTAGGTGTATTGGCTGCTTTGAATAACTTGATCGACCAAAAAATCATTAACACTAAAATCAAGTATGCTAAACCTCTGTGTATAAAATGAATCAGCGTTGTGTTGTCAATAAAGTTTAATAAAGCGGGTTGATGACTAAATAAATTCTCAGGTACCCATGCACCATTAATGGTTGGCCATGTTGCAGCAACATTGGCTGCTTTATGCCCTGCCATTAAAGCCCCATATAATAATTGTAGTATCAACAGTCCAATCAATAATAGATTTTGATTGCGCAATAATTTATTTGTTACGATATGATTTGCTGGTACCAATAACTTCAATGCAAACCAATAAGTATAACTCAATAAGCCCAAGGCCAAAATAAAATGCAGTGCTAATCGAGTGGGCTTTACATAAACCGCATCACCTGTTAATCCACTCGCAACCATGATCCAACCCACTAATCCTTGTAATGCCCCTAAAAAAAACAGTACCAATAAAGAACCAATCATTTCTTTTTTAAATGATTTCTTAATGATGAACCAAATAAATCCAAATGCAAAAACCAATCCGATCAACCTAGCCCATAAACGGTGAAACCACTCCCAGAAAAAAATGAATTTGAAATCATCTAACTGAAATTCAAAATTCAATAACTGAAACTGTGGCGTTAGTTTGTATTTATCAAATTCTGCTAACCAAGCTGCTTCATTTAATGGAGGTAAAGTTCCAGTAATTACTTCCCATTGTGTAATAGACAAACCACTTCCTGTTAATCGTGTGATTCCTCCCAATGCAATTTGAATGATGGTCATTCCAACACCAATCAATAACCAAGTGGCAACCTGCTTATTTGAACGATCTACTGCTATCATATCTGAATTGTTTCGGCTTTGTGCAAAGGTATAACACTCAAACTTCGGAATTGATTGATGTTTAAGTAGTTTTACCAAATGTTACCCGCTTTTTACCAAGAAAATCAAATTGAAGCAGGCTGTGATGAAGCTGGAAGAGGTTGTTATGCTGGTCCTGTGTTTGCTGCTGCCGTTATTTTGCCTCAAAACTTTAAACACCCTTTATTAAACGATAGTAAACAAGTGGGTGCTAAGCAACGCAAAATATTAAGAGAAGTAATAGAATCCAATGCCATAGCTTGGTCTGTAGCCAGTGTAGATGCAGAAGAAATTGATCGCATCAATATTTTAAAAGCCAGTTTTAAAGCCATGCATATGGCAATTGATCAATTAAAAATCAGACCAACATTTTTGTTGATTGATGGCAACAGATTTCCGAACTATCAAAAAATTCCGCATATATGTATTGTTAAAGGAGATGGGAAATATGCTTCTATTGCTGCAGCCAGTATTTTGGCAAAAACATACCGAGATGCTTATATGGAGAAAATTCATGGGCAATTTCCGCAGTATGGTTGGAATAGTAATAAGGGATATGGCACGCTAGAACATCGGTTGGCTATTGAAGCCAACGGCTTATGTATTCACCATAGACGAAGTTTCAATATTAGCCCCACCCAAATGGAAATGCCCTTTTAATTGTCTTCTTCCCAAGGGCCAGCACCTAAACGGACCAACTCGTATGGATCTTTGGTGCAATCAATGATGGTAGAGGGTATCATCCCCCCATTACCCCCGTGTATTACAATGTCTACCAGTTTTTCAAAGTTCTCGTACATAATATCCGGATCGGTATATTCTTCTACCATTTCACCAGGTAAGGATGCTGACAATAATGGATGTCCTAATTCTGAAACAATGGTTCTTGCAATATTATTATCAGGAATACGAAGACCGATGGTGCTTTTTTTATTCTGCAGAATTTTAGGTACTTCCTTACTCGCTGGTAAGATAAATGTGTACGGCCCTGGTAAATGGCTTTTTAGCAAACGATATAATGGGGTATCAGTGGTTTTGCAATACTTGCTTAAATCACTTAAATCGTTGCAAATAAAGCTAAGCTGTGCTTTGGCCGGATCAACCTGTTTAATCCTGGCAATTCTTTCTACTGCTTTGGGCTGAAATATATCGCAACCCAATCCATAAATGGTATCGGTTGGGTAAATGATGATACCCCCTGATAGTAAACAGTCTACTACCGTTTTAATATGTCTTGGATTGGGATTGTCTGGATGAATATGCAGCAGCATATATAAAGGTACTTAAAAAACGAAGGCGGCTAAAGCCGCCCTCTGTTTGTTTGTAACCCCTGGTTAAAAAATACCGGCCTTATAAACTAGTCACTTTTTATAAAGACGGGAACCAAAAATAATTCGGGAGGCGGGAAAATTAACCGAAAAAACAGCCTAAAAAAACCGTTTTTTAACGGTAAAAATAATTGCATATGCAACTAATTTTTATCAAAAATTGTTGTTTCTTCACAGCATTATTTAGTAAAAACCTTCTTACTGAATTAATCCTATGAAGAAAATCGCCTTAATCGACGACCATGTTTTATTAAGAAATGGTCTGTCTGGAATCATTAGTGAATTTGACGACTATAACGTACTTTTTGAAGCCAGCAATGGTAAAGAATTCATTGACAAATTAGATACAAACAATTTGCCCGATATCGTATTAATGGATATTTCAATGCCTGTTATGAATGGGTACGAAACAGCTGAATGGATTTTTCAACACCAGCCCTCTATTAAAATAATGGTATTGAGTATGCTCGATGATGAGCGTACCATTATCAAAATGCTCAAGTTGGGAGCAATGGGATATATGACAAAAGACACTGATCCAAAAG
>CALRUG020000129.1:0-9383 GCA_943371295.1 Synechococcus sp. UW140
AAATACAGATTGGTTTAAAGAAATCTCTAGACCAACCCCATTCAGCCAAACCCATAACCTTACTTTCCAAGGGGGTAATAGACAAACCAGTTACACGGCTAATATCAACTACCGTAATTGGGAGGGTATGTTTTTAAAATCGGTGAACCGCCAATTAACATTGCGTGCAGATGTAAACCACAGCATGTTTGATGGCAAAGTAAAAGTGAACTTAAATTTAATCAGCCGTCAGCGCAACGACGATGGTGGATTCAATAGTTATATCTATCGTCAATCGGTAATTAGAAACCCTACCGATAGCGTATACGATTTCAGAGGGCAATGGAAAGAGAGAAATATTTATTTCTATGATAATCCATTGGCTTATATCATGGAAACCAATGCAAGAAACGAGTTTCAAGAAACCCGTTTGTCTGGAAGTGTAACCGCCAACTTAGCGAAAGGATTAAATGCTAAATTATTAATGGCTAGTGTTACCACTGAATCATTGTCTGGTTTTGCAGAAACTAAAAAGCACGTTTCTACCACTAAGAACGGAAGAAATGGAAATGCTTCTAGAGGTACTGGCGCGAGCAAAGACAACTTAATGGAATTTACCTTAGACTATACCAAGTCTTTTGGTAAGCATCGCTTGGTTGCATTAGCGGGCTATAGTTACCAAGACTTTTTTGATGAAAGTTTCTCTGTATCCAACTGGGATTTTCCAACCGATGAATATTCTTACAATCGACTACAAGCAGGAAACGCATTGGGTCGTGGTGAAGCATCTATGAGTAGTTCTGCTGAATCAAGCAAACTGATTGGATTCTTTGGAAGAATCAACTACAACTTTGCAGACAAATATTTATTATCTGCAAGTGTTAGAAGAGAAGGATCTTCAAAATTTGGAGCCAATCATAAATGGGGAACATTCCCAGCTATTTCTGCTGCATGGCGTGTAAAGAATGAACCATTCTTGCGCAATGTGAAATTTATCACCGACTTAAAAGTGAGAGCAGGATTTGGTATCACTGGTATTGCTCCATCTGCTTCTTATTTATCTCAAACAAGTTTGAACTTCGGAACTCGTTTCTTAGACAATGGGGTTTGGATTCAATCTTTGGCTCCAGTACGTAACCCTAACCCAGACTTGAGATGGGAAAGAAAAGAAGAGACCAACTTTGGTATTGACTTATCTGTTTTAGATGGAAGATTGAGTACCACGATTGATATTTACAAGCGTACTACAAGAGACATGTTGTACAACTACAGTGTACCTGTTCCTCCATATTTATTCAATAGCATCTTAGCGAATGTTGGTGTGATGGAAAATAAAGGAGTAGAGGTATTGATCAATTATAACGCCATTCAGAAGAAAGACTTTTCTTGGGAAACCAGTGTAAACTTTTCTACCAACTCAAATAAATTGGTTTCATTGTCTAATAATCAATTTAGAACAACTGCCAACTTCTTCACTGCAGGTGGAACAGGTGAACCCGTTCAAGACTATACCCACCGCGTTGATATTGGTGGACCCATTGGAAATTTCCATGGATATAAATCAGTAGATATTGATGCAAATGGTTTGTGGATCATCATGGGTGCAGATGGTAAACCAAAGCCGTATACACAAGCACGTCAAGAAGACAAGCAAATTTTAGGAAATGGATTACCTAAGTATTACGCAGGATGGAACAATACCGTTCGTTACAAGAATTGGGATTTGAGCGTGTTAATGCGTGGTGCATTTGATTTCCAAATTTTGAATTTCCAGCGCATGTTCTATGAGAACTCTCAACCACAAATTTTAGGTAACTACAATGTATTAAAGTCTGCATTTGATAATGTATACGGTAAAACCAGATTGAGAAATCCGCAAGCTTATGTGAGCTACTACATTGAAAATGGTGACTATTGGAAAATAGACAATATCACATTGGGATACAATGTAAATATGAAGGGCAATAAATATGTGAAATCACTTCGCTTGTATGCATCAGCGCTGAACATGTTTACCATCACTGGTTATCAAGGAATTGATCCTGAAGTAAACAGAAGTGGATTGGCTCCAGGTAACGATGAGCGTGATAAATTCCCAACTACTAGAACATTTACATTGGGTGCATTGGTAACCTTATAATCTGAAAAAAGAAACGATAAATCATGAAAACATATCTAAATAAAAAATGGTTCCTTACAGCAGCGCTGGCTGGTACCATGATCATGAGCGGATGTACAAAGTTGGATGAGAAAGTGTATTCTGAAGTACTCGCTCAAAATTTTCAGGCAACTGCAAATGATGTACCTGCTTTAATAGCGCCTGTTTATACTGTATTGCGTGCCAATACAGCAAGCTGGCAGGGTTTATTCGATTTACAAGAAGAAGCAGCTGATCAAATTGTAACGCCTGCACGTCCAAATGGATGGGTTGATGGAGGAACTTATAGAAGAATGCATGAGCATGTTTGGACGCCTACACAAGGTCAACCCAATGGTTTGTACAACCGTTGTTATACCGGAATCAACAATGCGAACAGAGTTTTATTCCAAATTCAATCTGGAGAAATTCCAGTAACCAGTGGTAAAGATGCCATCATTGCAGAATTAAAAGCAGCAAGAGCATACTACTATTATCTTTTATTAGATAACCATGGTAATGTACCAGTAGTAACCGATTTTAAGGATACCAGTTTGCCTGTTCAAAGAACACGTCAACAAGTGTATGATTTTGTAGTGAAAGAATTTACTGATGCGATTCCTAATTTAACACCCGTTGTTTCAAAAGCTACTTATGGACGCATGACCCGTTGGGCTGCAAAAGCTTTCTTGGCTCGTGTTTATTTGAATGCGGAAGTGTATACAGGTACTGCTCAGTGGGCTAAATGTATTCAAGAGTGTAATGATATCATTGCATCCAACCAATACTTATTAACGCCTACTTACAGAGAAAACTTTACTTCTACGAACGACAATTCTAAGGAGATGGTTTTTGCGGTTCCTTATGATGAAATTTTTGCAACAGAAAGCAATATTCACATGAAAACATTGGATCCTTTGATGCAGTTGGTTTATCCAATGCAGGTTCAGCCATGGGGCGGAAACTGTGCGGTACCACAGTGGATTGATACCTATGATCCAGATGATCGTCGTTTGAGAGATACATGGATTATGGGACCACAATACAATGCAACAACTGGTGCAATGGTGATTAATTATGTTAAAACAGTTACCAGTATTGCATCCAGTACAAGCAATCAAGGATTCAGAATTGGTAAGTATGAAATTAAAGCAGGTATGCGTGGTGGATCAAGTGTAGATTTTCCATTGATGCGTTATGCAGATGTATTAATGATGAAAGCAGAGTCATTATTACGCACCGGCAATGCTGCAGAAGCTGCAACCATTGTTACACAAGTTCGTGCAAGAAATTTCGCAGCTAATCCTGCAAAAGCAACGGTTACAGCTGCACAATTGCAACAGGGAAGTAGTTATAATTATGGAGAATGGGCCAATGGTGCACAAACTACTTTTGAAGGTGGTGCAGATATTCCATTTGGAAGAATGCTCGATGAATTGGGATGGGAGTTTGCGGCAGAAGCAAAGCGTCGTCAAGATTTAATTCGCTTTGGTGTATTTCATAGAAAGAGCTGGTTCTCTCATAAGCCATCAGCTACATTCAGAAATATATTCCCTATACCAGCGAACTCATTGTTGGTTAATCCAAATTTGAAACAGAATACCGGTTATTAGTTTTTCTTTTTAGTTTAGTTTATAGGTCTTAAGCAATGGCAAAGCCTGCAAATTTATTGTAGGTTTTGCCTTTTTAAAAAAACACCAATGAAAAAAAATCGATTCTTAATTGCTTTGCTATTATTAGTGGGTGGATTAACACAGCAGTTGATGGCACAGCTATCATCGTATGGTAAACCCAACTTAGCGGTAATTGCAAAAGTAAGTTCTAGTAGAGGAGCGTTTGGCTTGAATGGGTTGAACGATCAGTTAACCCCTGTAAATACAGGCAACAACCGCGGTGGGGGAGGCGGAAATAATCGATTACAACCAAGAGCCAATATTTGGGTGCAGTATGATTGGGAAGAGCCAGTAACAACAGGAGAAATTGGATTGTATTGGTGGAATTTTAACAACAATACCCGTTTACCTGAAAATTATAAAATCAGTTATTGGAATGGGACTTCATTTGTACCCGTAGAGAATGCAGAGGGAATGGGTAAACAAAACAATCAACTGAATCTGACCAGTTTTAAAGAAGTAAAAACGACCAGGATGCGAATCGAACTAGATTCGGCAGACAGAGGCGTAAGTACTTTGTTGGAATGGGTGGTTGCAAAATCTCCGAATTCAGCTAATCCAAAACCTTTGGTGAGTGCAGGATTAGATAGAGATGTAATCATCAACGGAAAAACCTATTTAGATGCAACCGTAAAATCGGTTACACCGCTTTCAAAAATTGAATGGCAAAAACTATCAGGACCTGGTAATGTACAATTTAGTGATCCATCATCATTAAAAGCAACAGCGCAGTTTTCTGCAGTGGGCAATTATGAGTTGGCATTGATTGCAACAGAAGGGACTCAAACAAAGTCTTCCACTATAACAGTGAAAGTGCATAATCCACCCCCAACCAATCGATTGGATGTGGTGTATACCAAAAAATATAAAATTGATAATAAGCTTTGGAACGATCGTGCAAAAGCCATGATTGTAAACTGGATTCCCTATTGTATTGCACAAAACGAGCGTACCGATTTAACCAGTGGTCAAGGCGGTATTGACAATTTTATTGAAGCAGCTAAAGCAATTAAAGGACAACCTTTTCAGCGTCATAAAGGATATGTATTTTCTAATGCATGGGTGCACCAAACCGTTGAATCCATTTGTATTGCATTGATGGTAGATCCTCAAGGCGACAAAGAAATTATTGCTGCACAAGAAAAAATGAAAGAAGCATTGGAGCGTTGGATTCCAATTATTCTAGCAGCACAAGAATCAGATGGATACTTGCATACTGCTTATACTTTGCGTGATACCACCCGTTGGAAAAATCGTTGGGATCCAAGAAATAGAGGAGACCATGAAGGCTATGTAGCAGGATATTTTATTGAGTCTGCTATTAACCATTACACGCTTACTAATGGTAAAGACAAGCGTTTATATGATGCAGCAAAAAAATTAGCTGATTGTTGGGTTAAAAATATTGGTACTGGTCCAGGCCAAAAAGTATGGTACGATGGACACCAAGAAATGGAACAAGCATTGGTACGTTTTGGCCGTTTTGTAAACGATATGGAAGGCAATAAGCGTGGCGACAGTTATGTTAAGTTGGCTAAATTTTTATTAGACAGTCGCAACAATGGATCGGAGTACGATCAAAGTCATGTTCCTGTTCAACAGCAATATGAAGCAGTAGGACACGCAGTTCGTGCTACTTATAATTATTCTGCAATGGCAGATGTAGCAGCAGAAACAGGAGATGTAGATTACCAAAGTGCAGTAATGTCTCTTTGGAATAATTTGACCAATAAAAAATATTATTTCACTGGAGGAATTGGAAGTGGTGAAACATCCGAAGGATTTGGACCCAATTACTCTTTGCGCAATAACGCTTATTGTGAATCTTGTTCAAGTGCAGGATTAATTTTCTTCCAATACAAAATGAACTTGGCTTATCACGATGCAAAATATGCAGACCTCTACGAAGAAACCATGTACAATGCATTATTGGGTTCTTTGGATTTAGATGGTAAGAATTTTTATTATACCAATCGTTTGTCTGAAGCCCAGCCAAGAGATCCATGGCATGTATGCCCTTGTTGTGTTGGAAATATTCCACGTACCTTGTTAATGATGCCAACATGGACTTATGTTACCGGGCCTAAGGCATTGTATGTAAATATGTATGTGGGTAGTACCATTAATGTAGAAAAGTTTGCTGGTACCGAAGTTGAAATGGTACAGAAAACCAATTATCCTTGGGAGGGATCGGTGAATATTACCGTTAACCCAAAACAATCTAAGGAGTTTGCTATTTATGTACGTGTACCTAATAGAACCACCAGTGAATTGTATACACCCGATAAAGAAGTGAAAGGATTGAAGTACCTTAAAGTAAATGGTAAGAATGTACCTATACAAATGGATAAAGGCTATGCAGTTATTAAAAGAGTTTGGAAAAAAGGCGATCAAATTGCATTAGAAATGCCCATGGAAGTACAAAAATTCAAAGCAGACAATCGCATTCAAGCCAATATTGGTAGAATGGCATTGCGTTACGGCCCATTGGTGTACAATGTGGAAACAGCGGATGGCCAAGACATCAATAAAGCAGTTGATGCTAGTAAACCATTTTCTACCGAGTGGAGAGATAATTTCTTAAGAGGAATGATGGTCATAAAAGGATCATGGGAAGATGGAACACCGTTGATTGCTATACCCAACTATGCAAGAACCAATCGCTTAGATGGTAAAGTACCAGCAGCAGTAACCACAACATTGCCTACTGAAGCCAATGAGCCTCCACAAAGAATTCAAAATAGACCCGTTTCTTCCGCAATATGGATTAAAGAAAAAAATAAGTAACCATGAATCTACGAAAGCTTATTACCCGATTACTCTTAACGCTATCTGTTTTAGTTCAGGGCATTTCCAATGGGTATGCCCAAAATGGAGATCAAATATTAGATGGGATTGGAGAGACTGCTATGATTGCACGCTACTTATTGAATGGCGACACCAAAGATTGGTCGAGGAATAATTTGCACGCAAAATATGGTGGAGCAGAAGCACCATTTGTAAATGATAGTCGATTTGGAAAAGTATTATTGTTGAATGGAGAAGCGAATGCTTTTCTTCGAATTCCTGCAGAATCCTTTCATGATATAGAATCGTTGAGTGTATCAGCATGGGTTAATTTGCGCACCAATACTGCAGGGCAGCCTTTATTTATCATTAGTAAAGAAAATGCTACACCAGTTTTTACGGCGACTGTTCCAACAGTTGCAGAAAATAAATGGGCATTGATTGCTGTAGTATTTGATGTTGCTGCAAAAACAGTACAATATTTTATTGATGGAAGACCCGCAGGAGATGCAGCAGCTTTAGCACCTGCTGTGATTCAAATGTTGGGAGCAGCGGAAAGCAATCAACAACAAATCTTTGTTGGGAAATCAGCAGCAGCTGGTAGCCCAAACTTAAATGGTTTGATCTACGATTTAAGGGTGTATCGTGTTCCATTGAATAGAAGACAAGTGGTGGGTATTTTTAGCAATGCTAAAGGAAGTACTGTTAATGTCGGTGCAGTAAATACCAGAAGGGTAGAAGAAGAATTGCCAAAGTTTGCAGCTGATCAACCACAACTGTATAATACCTATTTGGAAGAAGTGGCTGATGTAACGGTAGAAACAGAAGTTGGAACATTGCCTCGTTTTCCTAGTTATGTAGCCGGCAAATATAAAAACGGAATGAAGGGCCCAAAAGTAAGAGTGGTATGGCCTGCAGATACAGATAATAAAGCTGTATTACAAACAGGACAATATACGGTAACAGGTAAGGTTGCAGGAACCAACTTTAAACCAAAAGCTGTGGTGACCGTTAAACCAGCAACAAAAGTTAAAATCCCTACTCCTCAATTAAAAGCATTTGCATTAAATCAGGTAACATTAAAATCGGATGCGCTGGGTAATGAAACCAAATTTATTCAGAACAGAGATAAGTTTGTACGCACATTGGTGAAGACCGATCCCAATTCATTTTTGTATATGTTCCGACATGCATTTGGTCAACCACAACCAGAAGGAGCAAAGCCGTTGGGATCTTGGGATAGCAGAGACACTAAATTGAGAGGACATGCAACAGGACACTATCTAACAGCCATTGCGCAAGCTTATGCAAGTACCAGTTATGATCAATCCCTACAAAATGAGTTTGCTCAAAAAATGACTTATATGGTAGATGCGTTGTATAATTTATCGCAACTATCAGGTAATCCAGCAACACCGGGAGGTCCTTCTGTAGCTGACCCTAAATTGGTTCCAAAAGGAGCAGGGAAAGCAGATTATGATTCAGACTTAACTGATGCAGGAATAAGAAACGATTACTGGAATTGGGGTAAGGGATTTATTAGTGCCTATCCTCCAGACCAATTTATCATGCTCGAAAAAGGAGCAAAATATGGAGGACAAAAAAATCAAGTATGGGCACCTTATTATACACTCCATAAAATTTTAGCAGGCTTGATGGATGTGTATGAAGTGAGCGGAAATAAAAAAGCTTTACAGATTGCCACTAATATGGGTGATTGGGTTCATACAAGATTGAGTCAACTTCCAAAAGATACCTTGATTAAAATATGGAATACCTATATCGCGGGAGAGTATGGAGGAATGAATGAAACAATGGCTAGATTGTATCAAGTAACAGGAAAGAAAGATTATTTAGCCACAGCACAATTATTCGATAATGTACGCGTGTTTTTTGGAGATACCGATCATTCTCATGGCTTAGCCAAAAACGTAGATTTATTTAGAGGCTTGCATGCCAATCAACATATTCCACAAGTAATTGGAAGTGTGGAAATGTATAAAGCATCAAAAGATCCAGCTTACTATAAAGTAGCCGATAATTTCTGGTATAAAATTGTCAACGATTATATGTACAGTATTGGTGGAGTAGCTGGAGCGCGCAATCCTGCCAATGCAGAATGTTTTCTTGCACAGCCTGGAACCTTGTATGAGAACGGACTTTCAGCAGGTGGACAAAATGAAACCTGTGCTACGTATAATATGCTCAAATTAACCAGCGATTTGTTTTTGTTTGATCAAAGAGGCGAATTGATGGATTATTATGAGCGTAGTTTATACAATCATATCTTAGCATCCGTTGCAGAGAATAATCCTGCCAATACCTACCATGTTCCTTTAAGACCTGGTGCAATCAAGCAATTTGGAAACCCGAATATGACAGGCTTTACTTGTTGCAATGGAACGGCCATTGAAAGCAATACCAAGTTGCAGAATACGATTTATTTTAAGCGCAATAATAACCAAGCATTGTATGTGAATCTGTTCGTTCCCTCTACATTAAACTGGACAGAGAAAAAAGTAGTAGTA
This sequence comes from Synechococcus sp. UW140, assembly GCA_943371295.1. Taxonomy (GTDB): domain Bacteria; phylum Bacteroidota; class Bacteroidia; order Chitinophagales; family Chitinophagaceae; genus Sediminibacterium. Next base: position 9,105 of record CALRUG020000129.1, read on the forward strand.
GAACAAACCACTAATTTTCCTAAGGAAGATGAAACCAAGTTGACCATTAATGGAAATGGAAAATTTGATGTGCATATTCGCGTACCCAATTGGGCAACCAAAGGATATATGGTAAAAATCAACGGGAAAGAAGCCAATGTAAAAGCCACTCCTGGCACTTATATTCAGTTGAGCCGTACTTGGAAAACCGGAGATGTAATTGAAGTGAAAATGCCATTCCAATTTCATTTAGACCCATTGATGGATCAACAAAATATAGCCAGTTTATTTTACGGACCA
>CALRUG020000130.1:0-9180 GCA_943371295.1 Synechococcus sp. UW140
TTAAAAAAAGCCACTGGTGAATTGACAGATATATTTAAGTATTATCCAACGGTTACATTGCGTGAATTTGAAGTGTTTTACAACTTGAGCACAGAAGCAGCGCTCATGACTTTAAATAAAATGGTGACAGAGAACCAATTAATTAAGACTGAAACCAAAGCTGGACCTATTTGGAAAGAAGTAAATTTATAGCATCCATCTTTTTAACAACAACAGCTATGACAACCTTATCCGCATTTAAAAATTTTACCGACGCATTAAAAGACCAAGGAACTATAATGCCTGTTCTTTTTATTGGTCATGGCTCTCCTATGAATGGGATTGAAGACACGCAGTTTAGTAGGGGCTGGAAGAAAATGGCAGCAGATATTCCAACGCCTTCAGCAGTATTGGTGGTATCCGCTCACTGGTTTACAAAGGGAACACAAATCACTGCAATGGATTTTCCTAAAACCATTCATGATTTTGGTGGCTTTCCACAGGCCCTATTTGATGTGCAATACAACGCACCTGGCCATCCTGCTTTAGCAAAAGAGACTGCTTCAATGATTACTTCAACACAGATTGAGTTGGATCACGAATGGGGATTGGATCATGGAACTTGGACTGTTGTTAGGCATATGTATCCCGAGGCGAATATCCCTGTTTTACAATTGAGTATTGATTATACCAAAGGACCGCAATTTCACTATGATTTGGCGAAAGAATTATATGCGCTCAGAAAAAAAGGCGTCTTAATCATCGGTAGTGGCAATATGGTTCATAATTTAAGAATGGTAGCTTGGGATAAATTAAATGAGCCTGAGTATGGATATGATTGGGCACTTCAAATGAATGATCAATTCAAGAATTTGATTAGTTCAGGTGATTATAAACCATTAATTAATTTTGAGTCTTTAGGGGCAGCTGCAAAATTGGCCATTCCTACACCAGAACATTATTTGCCCTTGCTATATTCATTAGGATTAAAAACTTCGAATGATGCGATTGAATTTTTTAACGACAAGGCAGTAGGGGGCTCACTTACGATGACTTCTGTAAAGATTGGATAGTCTCAAGTTTGAGGGGCAATTCATTCATTGTGGAATCATTAGGAATTTAGCCTATTAACATAGCATAAATTAGTGAAGACGTTTCGCTAAAATTTATGCATATGAAATTTTCCCAATTATTGGCGTCAACTTTTTTGGTGCTTTCTACTTTAGTAGCCTGTAAAAAAAGTAATGAACAAACAGTAACGCCAACTCCTACGCCAACTCCGCCACCAGTAACAGTACCACAAGGAAATTATTCCGGCCAATTTCTAACCCTTTCAACGGTAGAAAATATTGCTTCCCCTTGGACAGAACTAAAAGCAGATACTGTTTATACTGGATACAATCTTTTGTCAGCAAAAGTTAAAGCAATTCCAACTGGATTAGAAGATAAGATCATCTCATTTTATTTGCCCAAAGATTATTTGGTAGTATTTGCAGAAAATTTAGATGGTACTGGTGAAGCAGCTACATTCGTGGCAAAAGACAGCGCTATAAAGGCAAACTTGCCAAACAGATTAAGAAATAATATTTCTTATATCCGATACATTCGGATCAACAATCCAGACAAAAAAGGAACGGGCTCAACAAACGCTATTGCAGTACAGAACTTTACCGCGCAGTGGTATTATGGGTGGAGCATAGACAAAGCTTCATTTACGAACCAACAGTTTGTTCCTATGACTTGGGGTAAGGGAACTTGTACAGATCCACAAGCTAAATATTTAGTAGAGCGAAATGATGTTGACCACTTACTATCATTTAATGAACCAGATAATACTGATCAATCCAATGTTCCAGTTGACACTGCTATTGCCCGATATAAAATAATGATGAAAACAGGCCTTAGATTAGGATCGCCTGTAACTACACAAGACCAAGCATATGGAACAGGAAAATGGCTGACGAATTTTATGGCAAAAGCGGTCACACAAAAACTGCGAATTGATTATATAGCCGTTCATTGGTACGATTGGGGAAATCAAAATAATAATGCAACTACCGATTCATTAACAGCAGAGCGCGTTTTTACTCGATTCACCAACTACATCAATAATATAAGATTAGCATATCCTAATTATCAAATTTGGGTAACAGAATACAATGCGAATATCAATAGAACATCTGAAACAGTTCATAAGTATTTTATGAAACTGTCTACAGAGTGGATGAATAATCAGTCCTTTATTGAGCGATACGCTTATTTTTTTCCGAGTCCTTTACCTGCAGTTAATCCCGACAATAGTTTAACCAATGCAGCATTGTATTGGAAGAGTTTACCAACAACAAAATCGCTTTCAGGAAATATTATTGGGGATGCAGTTTTAGTAAAATAAAAAGTGAATGAAAAAATATTTAATTAGTAGTATACTACTACTGAGTGCCAGTTTTGTTTTTGCACAAAAGCAAGAGTCGAATGGATTTACTCCCGGGAAATTATGGTTAGATAATAAGGGCGTACATATTAATGCCCATGGTGGTGGAATTTTATTTCATAATAAAACGTATTACTGGTTTGGTGAACACAAAATAGAAGGAGACGAAGGGAATAAAGCAATGGTAGGTGTTCATGTATATTCTTCAAAAAACCTAACCCAATGGAAAGATGAAGGAATTGCTTTATCAGTTGTAGATGACACAACCAGTTTATTGGTGAAAGGTTGTATTATTGAAAGACCCAAAGTGATTTATAATAAGAAGACTAAAACTTTTGTTATGTGGTTTCACCACGAATTAAAAGGACAAGGATATAAAGCAGCTTTAACAGGATTGGCAATCAGCAAAAAAATCACAGGCCCTTATCAATATATTAAAAGTGTTAATCCAAATGCAGGACATTGGCCAATGAATTTTTCTGACTCATTCAAAAAGTCCGATGCTCAGATAAATGTTGAAGGAATGAAGTGGAAATCTCCTGAAGGACAAAAATTAGTAGCAGAAGGTTATTTTGTTCGAAGAGATTTTTCAAAAGGACAAATGGCAAGAGATATGACATTGTATGTAGATGAAGATGATAAAGCTTATCATATTCATTCATCTGAAAATAATCAAACACTTCATTTTGCTGAATTAACGGATGATTATCAGAATTTTACAGGCAAGTATACGCGTGTTTTAGAGGGAAAAGCGAACGAAGCTCCAGCCATTTTTAAAAAAGACGGGAAGTATTATATGATAAGTTCTGGAACAACTGGATGGGATCCCAATCCTGCTAGATTATCGGTTGCAGATCATATTCAAGGACCTTGGAAAGAATTGGGAGATCCTAGCAGAGGAACTGAAGCACAGAATAAAACTACATTTTGGTCGCAGAGTACATATATATTACCAGTATTCGGAAAGAAAAATGCATTTATTTATATGGGGGATCGATGGACACCAAAGAACGCTATTGATGGAAGGTATATATGGTTGCCGATACAATTTGAAGAAGGCAAACCAATTTTAAAATGGTTTGATCAATGGGATTTGTCTGTATTTGATTCCTTTTAAAAGGAATTGAGTTATAACATATTTATGTGATTTTATGGTGGGCTAACAAAAGCTATTTTTGGGCAGTTTAATTTAATTGCTAAAAATGGTGTACAAAAAATACCTTAGTGAAATAGTTGTAGGAGGAATTTTCTTATCCTTAATTATTACCACAATTATTTATGGAAATGTATTAATTATATCTAACCCATCAATAAGACTTTGGAATTGGAATAATTTGATGTTGATTTTACCACTAATCCCCTTACTTTTTTTACAAGAGAAAGCTTCATTGCCTACTATTGATACAATCAACAAGAAAAAAAATGGATGGATGTCGACGTTAGGCGTAGGGATGATTTTTGGAGTTTTAGATTTGGTGGTAGTTAAAATCATCATGCATCCAGAACCTTACACTCAAATGCCCCCTTTTCTACAACCATTTCCATATAGTATTTTTTTGTATAGTTCAGGTGCGTTGGAAGTAGAACTGTATTATCGGATGATTCCAACATCAATTTTTTTGTTAATTAATCAATTCTATTTTAAAGGGAAATATAGAAATCGGCTAATTGTTGCGCTAGCAATTATTACTAGTTTAATAGAACCTATACAGCAGTTTCCTTCTGGAGCTTTATGGTTTGTTATTTATGCTACCATCAGCGGTATAGCAATGAATGCTTGGCAGTTTAAGAGCTATATACAATATGGTTTTATAGCTTCATTAGCAGTAAGACTGGGTCATTATTTAGTTTGGCATATCTTATTAGGTGTATTTGTTGAGTTTATTGAACTCTAGTTCAATGCTAAATAGTTTTATAAAAAATAATTGAGTGATGAAACGAAAACTTATTCTATATATTTCTATGAGTTTAGATGGGTATATAGCTAAATTGAATGATGACCTTCAATTCTTAGAATTAGTTGAAAAAGAAGGCGAAGATTACGGGTATGAAGACTTTATTTCAACTGTAGATACTATAATCATTGGCAGAAAAACCTTTGATTGGATTATTGGTCAAGTTGACTTCCCATATTCTGATAAGATAACTTATATTATATCACAATCACCTAAATTGGATAATCAAGATAAAATATTTTATAAGAATGATTTAATCAGCTTAGTTGTTAAATTAAAAGCCGAAGCAGGTAAAAATATATTTTGTGTTGGTGGAGCAGAAATTGTAAATACTCTTTTGGTTGAAAATCTTATTGATGAGATGATTATATCAATAATCCCTATAGTCTTAGGTGATGGAATAAAGTTGTTTAAAAGTGAAATTCCAGAGCAAAAAATAAACCTCTTATCAACGAAAAAATTTGATACGGGTTTGGTACAACTTCATTATGAATGTATTTAGGTTCAATTAAAATTATTTTTGATAACTTTTTTCACATATTTATGCGATTTTAATGAGCATTTTCTAGCAGCATCTTTGTTTAAAATTATCAATTATGAAAAACAAAGTTTCTGGCTTTATAATTATAGTAGTTATATCGCTGATATCGTGTAGAAAAACACCAATTACTATTCCAACTCCTCTACAACCAAAACCAATTGTAGAAATGACTTATACCAATTTAAATAATCGGGAAATTAAATATCAACAAAGTGGTCCTACTTTGGATGTAAACAATGATAATAGAGCTGATTTGTTTTTTGGTGTGCAGTTGGTTGGAGATCAAATTAATGCAGTAGATAAACGCCAATTCATAGTTGTATCAAGTATTAATACTTTTTTAGCTGTCAATTTAAATGAGCAAATTCTTCCATTAAGTCAAAATGATAGTATTAAGCTAGAAAATTTTAACGGGAGTAATTGGTATAATGCTTCTGAAATTATTTTGATGGAAAGAAATGAATTTGCAACTGGTACTATACTTTGGCGCGGTAACTGGGTTGATAGAGGAAAGAAATATATGCCTTTTCAGATTTATAAAAATGATCAACGTTACAATGGTTGGATCGAATTAACTGCAGACAAAGAAGCAGAAAAAATTATATTGCATAGTATGGCAATTAGTAAAGAAGCAGAGAAGAATATAATAGCAGGAAAATAGTTTAAAAAAATATGATCAGTACTGCAAGATTAAATATTATACCTCTAACATATGATCAGCTGGTTAAGTATGTTAAATGCGATAACTCATTGGAAAAAGAGTTGAATTTAAATCCAAACTCGAGAACAATTTCTGATGAGTTAAAGGAAGCTTTAGAAAATACTATTCTTCCAAATGTTGCTGATAAAGCCCAAAACTATTTATTCTCGACACTTTGGACGGCAATTTCGATAGAAGACAATTCAATGGTGGGAGATTTATGTATAGTTGGCCAACCCAACGAATTAGGAGAAATTGAAATTGGATACGGAACTTATGATGAATATCAAGGAAAAGGATATATGACAGAAATGGTAGGAGGAATAATTGAATGGGCTAAGACGCAATATTTAGTTAAATCAATTATTGCTTCTACAGACAAATCTAATTTAGCTTCATTTAAAGTGCTTGAGAAAAATAGTTTCATTCAAATTAGTGAAACTTCACTTTTGTATAATTGGAAGCTAGTGCTTTAATTAATACAATTTTATAAATTTTAATTACTAAATCTAAACTAAAAACTCCGAGCAATTTCCCGGAGTTTTTAGTTTATGGTTGATTTTTGCTATTGAATAATTATCTTTTTTGAAACGCTTATTGTTCCCTGCATAGCAGAGATGATATCATCCCTTTTTCAAAGCCTTAAGTGATATCAAATCTATTTTTAGCAAATAATTCGCTGGGTTTAATCAGGTCATTAAAGGGGTTCAAATGTCTTAGTTCATTATTTGAAGTATTTGTACCTCTTTGTTGAACTTTGTATTGCTTGTTTCATAATTTGATTTAATATTTTTATAGAGCCTAAACATTGCTTAATGAAATTGTTTGCCCTTATTTGCGCCTTTGGTTTATTTTTTTCTAATATTCTACATGCACAAGAAATTAAATCTGGATATACACTAGTTTGGTCCGATGAATTCAATAAGGATGGGTTATTGGATTCTACAAAATGGAAATTTGAAAATGGATTTGTTCGGAATCAGGAAATACAGTGGTATCAAAAGGAGAATGCGATTTGTAAGGATGGCAACTTGATTATCACAGGTAAAAAAGAGCGCATGCCAAATCCTACTTATATAGCTGGCAGTAATAACTGGAAAACCAACCGATCATTTATTGAGTATACTTCTTCAAGTGTAGTGATGCAAAAAGTGCATGCATTTCAATATGGAAGATTGGAAGTAAGGGCTAAAATAGATGCCCAAACTGGATTGTGGCCTGCTATATGGACAGTAGGGGTTTCAGGAGAGTGGCCGTCGAATGGAGAAGTAGATATCATGGAATATTACGATAATCGGATTCTAGCCAATTATGCGCATGCAGAAAAAGAAAGATTCAAAGCCATTTGGGATGGGGCTTCCATAACCATTGATTCATTGGGAGGTCCAACTTGGGCAAATGAATATCATCTATGGACTTGGGAATGGAACGAAAATAGTATGCAGATTTTTTTGGATGGCGTTTTATTAAACGAAATAGATTTAAATACTACTATCAATAAATCGGATGGTAAAAATCCATTTAGACAACCTCATTATTTATTGTTGAATTTAGCAATGGGTGGAAATAGAGGAGGCAGTCTAGAAAAAACCAAGTTGCCATCGAACTATTATATAGATTACGTAAGACTTTATCAAAAACAATAAATATTCATACATGAAAAAATATTACTTTATTCTTTTTATTGTTTTATGCAATCAAATCAATGCTCAAACGCTACTGCCTAATTTTTTTAGTGATCATATGGTATTACAACAACAAACAGCTGCATCAATATGGGGGAAGGATCAACCCAATAAAAAAATTACTATTAAAGCGAGTTGGGGAAAATCGGCAACTGCAATAGTTGACGCACAAGGCAAATGGAAGATTCAATTGCCTACACCATCAGCTGGTGGCCCCTATAATATTGAAATAAAAGGAAGCAGTACCATTACGTTGAATGATGTACTTATTGGAGAAGTATGGTTCTGTTCAGGTCAATCCAATATGGAAATGCCAGTTAAAGGCAATCCCAATCAACCAATTGTTGGAAGCAATGAAGCTATTCTGCATTCAGCAAATAATTCAATTCGATTTTTCAATACGCCCAAAGTATCAAGTTTAACACCATTAGATAATTCAAATGGAAATTGGAAAGCTGCTAATACAGAAACCACGGGTAATTTTAGTGCCGCTGCTTATTTTTTTGCAAGGAAATTACAATCTGTATTAGGAATTCCAATTGGTATCATTCAATCTGCTTGGGGGGCTTCTACTATTGAGAGTTGGATGGATCAACAAAGTCTTCTAAAATTTAACACTAAACCCATTCCACAAAAGCTTCCAATTGCAGAACCCAATCGAACGCCGACCATTTTATATAATTCTATGTTGCATCCTTTTATTGGATATACCATCAAGGGAGTATTATGGTACCAGGGCGAAGCCAATCGCGAAAACGCACATGAATACCATGCAATGTTTTCTTCTATGATTCAATCTTGGAGAACACAATGGCAGCAGGGAGACTTTTCTTTTTACTTTGTTCAAATTGCGCCCTTTGAAGGAGGCAAAGCGAATGCAGCTTTATTAAGAGAAGCCCAATTAAAAACCATGTTGACCGAAAAGAATACTGGAATGGCGGTTACCATGGATATTGGAGAAAAAAATGTAATTCACCCAGCGCAAAAAGAAATGGTTGGAAACAGACTGGCTTACTGGGCATTAGCAAAAGACTATCAACTTAAAGGGTTTGCATATAGTGGACCAGTATACCAATCGATGCAAACAACAACTGATGGTAAAATAGAAATAAGCTTTACTTATGCTGAAATGGGTTTAACTAGTTTCGGAAAACCATTGGTTGGTTTTGAGATTGCAGGCGAAGACAAAGTTTTTTATCCTGCTAAAGCAATTTTTACAAAAGATAAAAATGGTCGCATCACAGTTTGGAATGAAGAGGTAAAAAATCCAGTCAGTGTTCGGTATGGCTTTACTAGTTGGACCGAGTCAAGCATATTTAATATTCAAGGTTTGCCAGCATCTTCTTTTAGAACAGATAATTGGTAATTAATTGAATGCTTTACCCCCCTTTTTTGAGAGTTGAAATGCTGTTACTAAACTAGTTTCATTTTAGCTTTAGGAGATTTTCTATCTAACGCATAGATGAATAAACCTTGGATAAAACGATTGTATCAATGAAGTACCATTTTTTCTTATTTTTTATAGCTGTTTTGTCTTTTAGCTTTTCATCAAAGGCAACTAATTATTATATCAATGCCGAAATGGGCAAGGATACTTATAAAGGCACTAGCTTAAAACAAGCCTTCCAATCGATAGAACCAGTTAATTCACTTATTCTTAAGCCAGGCGATTCTATACTCTTTGCTTCAGGACAGCACTTTGTTGGGATGCTGTCTATAAAAAATAGCAAAGGAACACTTAAACAGCCAATTGTTATTGCTAGTTATAGCGATAATGGGAAAAAGGGTCGACCAATTATTGATGCGGGGAATCAATTAAATGCGCTGTTAATACAAAACAGTTCTCATATTATTGTTAAAGGAATTGAATTTACGGGACTGATACCATA
>CALRUG020000131.1:0-9125 GCA_943371295.1 Synechococcus sp. UW140
CACATACGGTGCATGCACCATAAGGATTATTAAAAGAGAATAAATTTGGAGAAGGTTCTTCAAACTGCATCCCATCTGCTTCAAACTTATTACTGAAATGAAGCACCTGATTGCTGTTTACTTCAATAAACATTTCGCCGTGCCCTTCAAAAAAAGCGGTACCAATAGAATCAGCTATTCTATGCAAGTCTTCCTCTTCAAATGTTTTAACCACCATTCGGTCTATCAATACATAATAATTGGACTGATTGGCTTTCCAGGTTTTGGCCAATGCTGCATCAGTTAATGCCAAAAGATCTTCAATTCTTTCTGGTACTCCTGCAGCACCCTTCTTCATCAAGTACATTCTCGAAAAACCTTTCTGCATTAATATCCCCAGCTCTTCTCTTATTTCTCTATTGGCGTGTTGCCTAAACGCAACTAATATGACCATTTTAGTTCCTTCAGAAAAGGAGGAAATGGAATTCATTACATCTGCTACTTCATCTTTTTTAACTTCCTTCCCGCTAATAGGAGAATTAGTTTTACCTACTCGAGCAAACAACAATCGGAGATAATCATAAATTTCAGTCATACTACCCACCGTACTGCGCGGCGTTCTAGTAATCACTTTTTGTTCAATGGCTATAGCTGGGCATAATCCTTTTATATAATCCACATCTGGTTTTACCATTCTAGACATGAATTGTCTAGCATAGGCACTCAAACTCTCTGCATAGCGTCTTTGGCCCTCTGCAAATAAAGTGTCAATGGTTAATGAAGATTTTCCACTACCAGATACTCCAGTAACCACAATAAGCTTATTCCTAGGAAATGAAACGGTAACATTTTTTAAATTATGTGTTCTAGCTCCATGCACCAATATATCATTAACCTGAGTGGATGAATGATTGGTTGTATTGGTTGCTTTTGCCGACTTTTTACTCGTTGCCATAAGATTCACAAATTAAACAGTTTATTACAGCTTTGGTTGAGTAAACCATAAATAACCTTCAAAAAATCAGTGAGTTAGAATGTGAATAACCTTGACTGCTTAAAACATGATTTCCACAAAAGATTTATGTATACAAAAGAATTCTATTTTGTTCAAGATTTAAAAAATCGTTGTCCAATATCCTGATTTTAATCCTGACTCAAAAACCTAAACTATGAGAACATTAGACCATGCGTCTGATACAGAACTGATAAGGGCATTTCAAGACGGTGACACCGATGCTTTTGAAACACTTATCTATCGTTACAAAGACAAAATCTTTTCTTCGATTTTGTTTTTTGTGAAAGACACTTATTTAGCAGAAGACCTTTTCCAAGATGTGTTCATCAAAATCATTGACACTTTAAAGAATAAGCGATATACTGAGGAAGGCAAGTTTTTACCTTGGGCACTAAGAATTGCACATAATCTATGTGTAGATTATTTTAGAAAAGTAAAACGTACCCCAGCTATCAAAACCAGCGATAACAAAGATATTTTTGACGTTTTACAAATTTCGGAAGAAGGACCTGATGGTAAAATCATGCAAGGTCAAAGTCATGATCGGGTTAGGAAAATGCTAGACTTATTACCCGAGGAACAGCGTGAAATCATTGTTTTAAGGCATTACGCCAATATGAGTTTTAAAGAGATTGCTGAAATCACCAATTGCAGTATTAATACTGCTTTAGGCAGAATGCGCTACGGATTAATCAATCTCAGGAAAATGATGATTGAGAAGCAGATTGCACTTTAACTACCCCCCCCATATATATCAAAGACCTCCTTTTGCTGTTCAAGTTAAGGAGGTCTTTGATTTTTACTATTGTCCTTTATCAAAAGCAGCTTTAGCTGCGTCTAAATGGGCAATAAACTTGGCAATATCTGGGTCGTATCCATACTTGATACTACTTAAAGGTTTTCCATTTAAGTCTAAGAACATATACAAGGGCTGCGCATTGAAGCCAAACTGGGTAATTTCATAATCTAAATTCTTATCCCCTTCTGTGATGACTTTATCGCCGTCCTTCTTAATGTATTGTTCCTTAATTGGCAATTCTGTAGATTCATCTACATAAAGACTTACCAACACAAAATTGTCTTTCATTCTTTGCAACACTGCTGGATCTTTCCAAACTTCTTTTTCCATTTTACGACAGTTGGCACAACTATGTCCTGTAAAATCGAGCATGATGGGCTTGTTCAAAGCTTTGGCAGCCGCCATTCCTTCTTCTAAAGTAAAATAGGCTACCAACCCATAAGGCACATGCAATTTGTCTGCTAAACGTTTGGGAGGTTGAGCTAGATTTATTGTGGTGGCACTTGGTTGGGTTCCACTATTCAACTGATATTTTAAAGCATCTAAATTAAACTCTTGCGTGCCATCTGGAGGAATAAATCCACTTAAATGTCTTAGTGGAGCACCCCATAATCCGGGTAAAATATACAACGCAAAAGAAAATGAAGTCATTGCAAAAAACAATCTCGGAACCGATATATAAGGTAAATCACTGTCGTGCGAAAATTTGAGTTTACCTAATAAATACATCCCTAATAATACAAAGATGACAATCCATAAAACCAAGAATACATCTCTGTCTAGTAATCTCCAATGATAAATTAAATCTACATTAGATAAGAATTTCAAAGCAAGCGCTAGTTCAATAAATCCAAAACTCACTTTAACAGAATTCAACCAGCCTCCGCTCTTTGGCAATGATTGCAGCATAGATGGGAAAAACGCAAACAATGAAAAAGGCAATGCCAATCCTACCCCAAAACCCAACATGCCTATAATGGGTGCAGTACTAACTCCACCAGTACTTGTTTGTCCTAACAAGGTACCTACAATGGGTCCTGTACAAGAGAAAGAAACAATGACCAAAGTAAGGGCCATGAAAAAGATACCACCTAATCCACCCTTACCTGCTTTTTGATCGGCTTTATTGGCCCAACTATTCGGCAATTGCAATTCGAATGCGCCAAAAAAAGAAATGGCAAACACTAAGAAAATGGCAAAGAATAATAAGTTAGAAATAGCACTGGTTGAAATTTGATACAATATATCATCTCCAAACAGCAGTACGAGTAAGATGGTGGGTATGGTATAAATTCCAATGATGGAAAGAGAATACCAAAGGGCGTTTTTAATACCTGCTGCCCTGGTTTTACTTCTCTTTAAAAAGAAACTAACTGTTACTGGAATAAGCGGGAAAACACAAGGGGTAATCACTGCTAATAAACCAGTTAAAAAAGTCAATAAAAATATTTGCCATAATGTTTGATTCGCAACATCGTTGTTATTAGCAAGCTCGCTACTTTGAGCAGGTAAAAGTTCTAGCGAAAAAGTCTCCGTACCAGTTGGAAACGCATCTGCCAGTTTACCCAACCAAATAAAACTACCTTTCAAAACAGTGCTATCGGTTGCATTGATCTTGATAAAATAACTAAAGCTTGCACTGTCTTGGAATACTCGATACTTGGGTGCTGTAGCATCGGCAGACGGTATGTCTAAAGCCTTTCCTATTTCAATTGTTGAATCAATAAGTGTTGCATTGTCCAATTGTAAACTCGATACAAATTCGTCTTCGGCTGTTTGTTTTTTCACACCAAATAATTGAAATCCTTTTTCTAGTTTGGCACGAATGGTTAGTTGCACTAAACTGTCATTGGTTCGTTGGGTAGAAAAAACAAATTGCACAGGTGATTTATCCTGTGCAATGGTCGCTTTTGCCAGCAATACAATTACCAGCAACAATAATATTTTTTTCATACTACAATAGCTTAATATCAAATTGTTTTTTTGTTGGAGGCAAACACTGTTCATCATCACATACCATATAATTTACATAGCCTGCAATATTGGTCTTAATCCCAGGTTTTACTTTTACCAACTGCGAATACACTACTTTACCACTGAAAAACAGCACTTCCATTCCAAAAATCTTATCGTTGATTTTCTCTAGTTTACCCACTTCTTTGGTATTGCCATTTTTTTTAACCAATGGATTGGGATTGAACACCACTTTAGTTGGAATTGGACCACCGGAAGGCATGTTTTGAGAATACATATGCCATGGTTTAGGAACGTTGGCTGTTATGATTATTTCGTAGGAATCTGCCGTTTTTTTCTTCGCTTCAAATGTCCAAGCAACAGGGTCTTTAATTTGCGTAAAACCCAATTGTAAATAGCCAATTGCAAGAACTAATAAGAATATTTTTTTCATTGTATTTGATTAATGCTTTATTGGATAGATAACAACTTAAAAACCTTTAATCCATCTAAATTTTGTAGCGCATTATTGGTAGCTCTTTCAGGGTGCGGCATCATTCCAAACACATTATTTTGCTTGTTTCTGATTCCTGCTATATTTCTTGCAGCCCCATTCGGGTTTGCTTGATCTACAATATTTCCCAGTTCATCTGAATACCTGAATAAAACCTGATCATTTGCTTCTAATTCATTTAAAGTGGCTTCATCTGCATGAAACCTTCCTTCTCCATGTGCTATTGGAATTTTTAAAGCCCCAGTTGCTGGATTGGTAATAAAAACGTTTTTACAGATAAATTGTTGATTGGCATTCTGTAATAATACCCCCGGCAACAAACCACTTTCACACAAAATTTGGAATCCATTACAAACACCTAACACTTTTCCGCCTCTATTGGCAAAATCAATAACCGACTGCATCATAGGACTAAAGCGGGCAATGGCTCCACAACGTAGGTAATCACCGTAAGAGAAGCCCCCTGGCAATACAATACAATCATCGGTTGAAAAAGCAGACAAGTCTTTGTCTTTATGCCATAGCATAATCACTTCTTTATTTAAATCTTGCTGCAAAGCATCCTGCATATCTCTGTCGCAGTTGGAACCTGGGAAAACGACCACACCTAACTTCATGTGTTTGAAATTTAAGCCTCAAAGGTACAATCCATAAAGAGAAAGAATGCCTAAAATTTGACCAAATACCAATTATTATACATAATCACCCCAATTAGCAGAAAAAATAGAAAATTCGGGAACAAAAGCCGTTTAGGATGTGAGAAAGAAGCTGAAATAAATGCGGTAAATGGAACCAAGCATAAAATGGCTGACTCTAAGCCCGCCTGATCAAAAATAAATGGTGCAGCAGTTAAAATAAAACACATTAATAATAATGCAGACCAGTTCTTACGCATTTGTATTACCAAGCGACTATTGAACTGTTGCCAGCTAAAAAAGCCCGCCAATAAAACCAATGCCAACGCAGATAATCCAGCTATTTCATAGCTTTTCAACTGCTTTACTGGAATGGACAATTCCATTTTGGGTAAGTAATGACCAATGGTACCTAATTGGTTATTTAAATAAAGCCAAGATGCTAAAAAATAAAAAGGCAATGCTATTCCCATCAATAAGGTAAACCACTCCTGTAATTTAAATGGACGCATAATACCCAATGCAAATAATACCACTACAATAAGAATAGCGGTAGGATGATAACATAAAATGGTAAGACTTACCAATAGTCCAATATTGAATAGCAAAGTTTTGGGTGCGGGATGGTTGTATAACCGGGTGATTTTAATATATATCCAAATCAATAAAAAATTGGCAATTAGAGCCGGACTAATCACTGCCCATTGTGGCAATAAACCTGTTAGCAACAAATAACTCATTGCAACCGTATAACCCGCATTGGGAAACATTTTTTGTTCAGCCAGCAAGAAATTCAATCGGATGGATTGCAAAAGTATGATTGCCATATACAAAAAGAAACCGGCGGATTGCATGCCTCCCTTTATATACTGATTCAACCAATAGGCAAACCAACCATCTTGGTTATTGGCAACAATAGTAATGGGTACAGAAAAACCATGCAGATGAACCAAGAGGCCAAGCAGCACTAAAAAAACAATATTTACAATCGATTTGTCTCTAAATAAAAATACCACAGTACTGCAAATTAATAATCTATTTTGGCAAAACAGGTATATCCCCTAAACATACAAGGTACAACTGCTTGACGAGCTCCAGTTTGTTTGGAATGCCTAGGCATAAAATCATATCCCCTTTCCAAATTTTTTATGGTTGGGTTCCGATCAATCTGACCTTGTGGTGAAAGCGCTTGGTCGGTTAAGATATTGCTTCTTTTGTCTTGTATATTAAACATGAATCTTATTTGATCGCCCGAATTGATGATCCCATATCCAATATAATTGTCTGTATTGTCGTCGTATTGGGTTTTGCGGATCACATTACTCCATTCCATTTTACCATTGGGCTCAAAAGAAATAATGGCAATATTATCAGAGAAATAACGGGTAACACTATTAGGTCCTGCATTATTTAATCCCCATGGAGAACCCCATGGATAGGCATTGAAACCAGATCCATAAGGATAATAACCTCCCCCCAAACCAAAGCCTGGATTAAAAAAAGGAGAACTATTCGCTAAATCCCAACGGCTGAAATTATTTCCTCTTGAACTCATGTAGGCAGATTCCGCAATCATCATGAAACCGCCATCTCTGCGTAAAATCAGGTTCTTTAAATAAAAATCATTGAAAGCTGTTTTGGAAGATCCCTCTCCTCTTACATCGGCCCTGAATTCTTCTGAGAACACGGTAACAGCATTGAGTGTTTCGGTAATTGTTTGCTTATCCCACAAAGAATAATAGAGTCCGTCTATATTGCCTCTTTTCTGTTTACTAAAAAAAGAAGTGATCAATATTTTCTTGTTGAGGTTATCTATTTTGATTCTGGTATCATCTAAAAAGATACTCTTCACTTTCATTTCACTGACGGTGGGATTAATGCTGCCTAAGGGTTTGATCACCAAGCTGACTTTGTGAATGCTTTCATTTTCAGCCATGCTGACTTCTTTCAAGAAGACCAAATTACCATCGTTGTCAATACCAAATTCACCCAAATAATCATTTCGGTCGGGCATAGCAACAGCAAATCTTACTTTCTCTAATTGCTTCAACTCTTTATCGAACACACAGGAAGTAACCACATGTTCCTTTTCGTTCCTTGTGCTCACTTTAAAAGCTGCCATTTTTTGTTTGTCTTCACTATTTACAACCGTATATATTCGGTTATTAGCGGTGTAACCCATACCTGCAGTGGTATCGATCATCACTTCATCCCCTAGTTTTTTACCATCTGCCCCAATTTTGGCTGCCATGATATAGTACACATTTCTGAGCTGGTATTGATAAATAAAGTAAGTAAAGTCGGAATACGTAATGAAATCGGTTCCCAAAATCCTTGCCCTTTCTGGCAAAAAGTCGAGTTTCACTTTATTGCTCAATTTCATTTCTGAATCGTAAATAGAAAAGAAATGATCATCTCTTGCATTTTTATAAATCAGGTATTTGCCACTGATTTTACCAATCACTTCAAAATTGAGGGTTCTTGGATCGTCTCGGTCTGGTTCTGAGTAGACAATTTTCTGCGCTGAAACAGCTAAAATCCCCCCTAAAATCAATGACAAACAAAGCAGAAATGACCTTTTCATAAAAGCAATCTTTATATTATCAAATGTACGCTATGTACAGTTTATCTAGATTATACAATTTACCCATACATTTGTTAAAGATCTAATTGCTTTAAAGCTTCAAAGCCTGTTTTGTGAGTAAAAATATCAACAAAGTTTCCGCTGCCGGTCTCTTAATTGCCTTGGGAATAATTTACGGAGACATAGGTACCTCCCCTCTTTACGTTTTCAATTCAATTATTACCAATCGGGTTATTTCGGAAGAATTAATCATTGGTGCATTGTCTTGTATTATTTGGACCATTACTTTACAGACCACCGTAAAGTATGTGTTGTTGGTGTTAAATGCAGACAACAAAGGGGAAGGCGGAACATTTGCATTGTATGCTTTGGTAAGGCGAAGAAAAAAATGGCTGGTCATTCCTGCTATGTTGGGAGGGGCTGCATTATTAGCCGATGGAATCATCACTCCTCCTATCTCGGTAACATCTGCCATAGAAGGTTTGAAAGAGTTGCCGGCCATGAAAGAAATTGCTGAAAATACCATTGTCTTAATTGTTATAGGCATTTTAGCTGCCATCTTTTTTATGCAGCAATTTGGCACAGCAAGCATTGGTAAATTATTTGGGCCAATTATGTTTATTTGGTTCACGATGTTAGCCGTATTAGGTATCTGGCATATGGGAAGTGATTTAAGTGTATTTAAAGCATTGAATCCCTATTATGCAATTCGTATTTTGACCGTGTATCCCAATGGATTTTGGTTATTAGGAGCGGTGTTTTTATGTACTACAGGGGCTGAAGCTTTATACTCAGACCTTGGTCATTGTGGAAGAGGAAATATTCGCATTTCTTGGATTTATGTAAAAATATGTTTGCTCTTAAATTATTTTGGCCAAGGTGCATTATTGATTAGTACGCATAAAGGTTTGTTGGTAAATGCTGCCAATAAAGAGTTGTATGGCATCAATGCCTTTTATGATTTAATGCCGCAGTGGTTTATATTGGTTGGCGTAATCATTGCTACATCTGCAGCCATTATTGCCAGTCAGGCCTTGATTTCTGGATCATTCACTTTAATCAGTGAAGCGCTTAGATTGAATTTATGGCCTAAAATGAAAGTGCGTTATCCTTCAGAAGAAAGAGGTCAGTTATTTGTACCAGGAATTAACTTGCTTCTATTTGTTGGATGCGTTGGTGTTGTATTGTTCTTTAGAGAGTCTGCAAAAATGGAAGCTGCTTATGGTTTAGCCATAGTTGTAACCATGTTAACGACTACCATTTTATATGCCAATTATCTAGTACTAAAAAGAACCGCTTCTATTTGGATTTACATTTTCTTATTTGGTTATTTGATTTATGAGTCAGCATTCTTAATTGCATTGATGGAAAAATTTGTGCACGGAGGATATGCCACTTTATTAGTAGGTGGAGGATTATTTACTGTAATGTATGTTTGGTACAGAAGTAGAAAAATTAAAAATCGTTACGTAGAATTTGTTCGCTTAGAGAATTATATACCCATGATTCAAGAACTAAGCAACGATAAAAGTATTCCTAAATATGCCACCCACTTGGTGTACATGACCAGTGCGAATAACCACAATGAAATTGAGCACAAAATCATTTATTCTATTCTGAATAAGAAACCTAAAAGAGCGGATATC